>JBILYA010000274.1:0-3693 GCA_044378065.1 Burkholderiales bacterium
AGGCTTCGTCTTCGGTATCGGCTGGTTTGTCGCCGGCGTGTCCTGGGTTTATGTCAGCCTGCACACTTTCGGCGCGATGCCGGCGCCGCTGGGGGCTGCAGTCACCCTGCTGTTCTGCGCTTACCTCGCACTGCATCCGGCGGTCATCGGCTATCTGAGCCGTCGGTTCAGACTGTCCCCTACACTGAACTGGATCGTGTTCGTACCGGCGGCCTTCACACTGATCGAATGGCTGCGCGGCTGGTTGTGGACCGGTTTCCCATGGCTAAACCCCGGATACTCGCAGGCACCTGACAGTCCGCTGGCCGGTTATGCGCCTGTACTGGGCGTGCACGGGATTACCTTGCTGTTGCTGGCCACCGCCGGTGCGCTTTCCCTGCTTGCCGATCCCGTGCTGCGTTCGCGCCTGCGCAACCTGTGGCCGTGGCCTGCAGCGCTGCTGGCGCTGTGGATCGCCGGCGCTGCGCTCAAAAACGTGGCGTGGACCGAAGCCACCGGCACACGCGTCACGGTCAGCCTGCTTCAGGGCAATATCGAACAGGATCTGAAATGGCGTGAAGACCATCTGCGCAGCACACTGGAAACCTATCTGCGCATGGTGCGTGCCAGCGATGCGCGCCTGACCATCCTGCCGGAAACCGCGCTGCCGCTGTTCCTGCGCGACGTGCCTGCCGAGTATCTTGAGGCGCTGGCCGCACAGGCGCGGCGCAACAATGGTGATCTGCTGCTCGGCATCCCGGAACGCAAGGCGAATGACGGTTATTACAACAGCGTCGTGTCGCTGGGCAGTGCGGAGAGCCAGACCTACCGCAAGGACCACCTCGTTCCCTTCGGCGAATTCATACCGCTGCGTCCGCTGCTCGGTGCGATCGTCTCGCAACTGGCCATTCCGTTACAGGATTTCGCGCGCGGCGGCAGCGGACAGAAACCGCTGTCCGTCGCCGGCGAACAGGTCGCGATCAACATCTGCTACGAAGACGCCTTCGGCGAGGAAATCATCCGCCAGCTGCCACAGGCCACAATCCTGGTCAATGTCAGCAATGTGGCCTGGTTCGGCCGCTCGATCGCGCCGCCGCAACATCTTCAGATTGCGCAGATGCGTGCGCTCGAAACCGGCCGCTACATGCTGCGCGCCACCAACACCGGCGTCACCGCAGTGATCGCGCCTGACGGCCATGTTGAAGCGGCCGCACCGGAATTCACCCGGACCGTGCTCACGCACGAGGTTCCCGGCATGCGCGGTGCAACGCCCTTCGTGCGCTGGGGCAATCTGGCGGCGCTGGCGCTTTGCGTTTTGGCCATCAGCTTCGCCTGGACCCGCCGTTCAACGACAGAGAAATGACCGTCCGCGCCTTTGGCGCGCTGCGGCAAAGGCTGTAAAATTCGGGACTTATCCCGCCTTTCTCCGCGATCTTCATTTGTAATGCTCATTGGTAATGCTTAGCTTCCAGCAAATCATCCTCAAGCTGAACCAGTACTGGGACCAGCACGGCTGCGCCCTGTTGCAGCCCTATGACATGGAAGTCGGCGCCGGCACCTTCCACACCGCCACTTTTTTGCGCGCCATCGGTCCGGAACCGTGGAAAGCCGCCTATGTACAACCGTCGCGACGCCCCAAGGACGGCCGTTACGGCGAGAACCCGAACCGGCTGCAGCATTACTACCAGTATCAGGTGGTGCTGAAACCGTCGCCGCAGAACATTCTGGAACTGTATCTCGGCTCGCTGCGCGAAATCGGCATTGATCCGCTGCAGCACGATATCCGTTTTGTTGAAGACGACTGGGAATCACCGACGCTGGGCGCCTGGGGCCTCGGCTGGGAAGTGTGGCTCAACGGTATGGAAGTCACCCAGTTCACCTACTTCCAGGAAGTCGGCGGCATTCCCTGCAAACCGATCATGGGCGAAATCACCTACGGTCTGGAACGGCTGGCGATGTATCTGCAGCAGAAAGAAAGCGTCTACGACCTCGAATGGGCGCCGGGCGTGCGTTACCACGACGTCTATTTCCAGAATGAAGTTGAGCAATCGACCTATAACTTCGAGCAGGCTAATGTTGACGTGCTGTTGCACCAGTTCAGCCAGTTCGAAGGCGAAGCCAAACGCCTGTTCGAAGCCGGACTGGCATTGCCCGGCTACGAAATGGTGATGAAGTGCTCACACAGCTTCAATCTGCTCGATGCGCGTGGCGCGATTTCAGTGACCGAGCGCGCCGCCTACATCGGCCGCGTGCGTACGCTGGCGCGGCTGGCGGCGCAGGCCTATTACGCTTCGCGCAAAGCCCACCGCTTTGAGCGCGCCAGCGTCGAAGCGCTGCAGGCCTTCCTGCCGACCGAGGAACGCGACGAAGTGCTCGCCGCACGCGCGGGAGCCAAGTCATGAGTCAGGGACTGCTGGTCGAGCTCTATACCGAAGAATTGCCGCCGAAAGTGTTGCGCAAGCTGGGGGAAGCCTTCGCCTCAGGCATTGCAGCGGGATTAAAGCAGCGTGGCGTGCTGGAACGCGACGGCCATACCGTTTTCGCAACACCGCGGCGTCTGGCCGTACTGTTTGATGCGGTCCTCGACAAGGGCCTGGACCAACCGGTCGAACAGAAATTGATGCCGATGGACGTCGTGCGCAAACCCAACGGCCCGGCAGCGCTGGAGAAAAAGCTGGCAGCGATGGGCCGCGGTCATATGGCCGCCCTGTTTCCCGACGGTCGCGACGGATCGGATGCATTCGTCATCAAGCAGGAAGGCAAGGCCGAGTTTGTTTACTTGCAGACCATCGCCAAAGGACAAACGCTTGACCGTGCGCTGGAAGAATCGCTGAACGAATCGATTGACCGTCTGCCGATTCCCAAGGTCATGACCTATCAGCTCCCGGACGGTCTGACCACGGTGAAATTCGTGCGGCCCGCCCATGGCCTCGTCGCCCTGCATGGCGACAAAGTCATCAAGGTCAACAAGCTGGGTCTGACCGCCGGACGCACGACCCACGGTCACCGTTTCCTCGGCAATGCCGACATCGAACTGAAATCCGCCACGGATTACGAAGCCGCACTGCAGGAAAGCGGCAAGGTAGTGGCCGGCTTTGACAAACGCCGCACCCTGATCGAAACCCAGCTGCAGGCCCAGGCCAAGGCGCTCAACGCCAGCCTCGGCGACTACTCGGTCCTGCTGGATGAAGTCACCGCGCTGGTCGAATGGCCCGTGGTCTATACCGCGAGTTTTGACGAAGCGTTTCTGGAAGTGCCCCAGGAGTGCCTGATCCTGACCATGCGCACCAACCAGAAATATTTCCCGCTGTTCGACAGCGCCGGCAACCTGACGCACCGTTTCCTGATCGTCAGCAATATGCAGGTCACCGACCCCGTGCACATCATCAGCGGCAACCAGCGCGTGGTGCGGCCGCGGCTCGATGACGCCCGCTTTTTCTACAACCAGGACCGCAAGGAGCGCCTGGAGGCGCGTATCTCGCGCCTGGGCAAGGTGGTCTATCACAACAAGCTGGGCACGCAGCTGGAACGCGTCGAGCGTGTCGCGCAACTGGCCAGCGCCATCGCCCGCGCGCTTGGCGCTGATCATGTCGCTACCGGCCGCGCCGCCCGCCTTGCCAAGGCCGATCTGGTCACCGGCATGGTTGGCGAGTTCCCGGAACTGCAAGGCATCATGGGGCGCTACTATGCGCTGCACGATGGCGAACCCGTGGA
>JBILYA010000020.1:0-14102 GCA_044378065.1 Burkholderiales bacterium
ATACGCAGCAAAAACGATCTGACACGCGTACCGGCCGGACTCCGGGACCTTCCGGTCGGACACCACGAAGTGATGGTGGACAACGAAGAACTGCATGTGGCCGTGCGCGAAGTTGACGGCACCCGCTTCATCGTCGCCTATGACGCGGGCCCCCACGAACTCCGTGAGCATCAGTTCAGGCAATTGCTGTATTTTTCGCTGGCCGCAGTAACGGTGATTTCCGCAACCCTCGGCTATTGGGTGGCGGGACTGATCACGCGACAGATTTCCCTGCTGTCATCGCGCGTCGCTTCCATGGACCCGGGTGCCCCGCGTGCGCCGCTGCTCGAGCCCGGCCAGTCACCCGAAGTCGCTACGCTGGCCAGCGCCTTCGACCAGTACCAATCACGCATCCGTAACATGATCGAACGGGAACAGGAATTCACCGGCAATGCCAGCCACGAATTGCGCACGCCGCTGACCGTCATCCGCACCAGTTGCGAGCTTCTGGAAAGCGAAACCGGGCTCCCCGAAAAAGCCCGTGCGCGGATTGCAGCGATCGGCGCAGCCGCCGAACGCATGACCGGCCAGATAGAAATGCTGCTGTTTCTGGCCAGGGCCGAGACCGCCGGCATCAAGAACAAAGTCTCCATTGCATCCTGTGTCAATGATGCCGTACAGCCCCTGCTGGCAGAAGTTGCCGCCAAACCGGTGGAATTCCAGAACTTCGTTCCCGCAGATACCGTGTTCACGCTTAACCGCCATGCGCTGGACATCGTCATCACCAATCTGCTGCGCAATGCTTTTACCTACACCGAACGCGGTCGGGTCAGCGTCAGCCTTGAAAACAAAAGCCTCGTTGTTTCCGACACCGGCATCGGCATCAATCCCGCCCAGCTGCCGCATATCTTCGGCAGGTTCCACAGGGGCAGCAGTCACGGCGACGGCTTCGGTCTCGGTCTTGCCATTGTCCAGCGTGTCTGCGACCTCCATGGCTGGATCATTGACGTCGATAGCACCCCCGCCAAAGGGACCACCTTTCGCCTGACTTTGCCCTGATTTCGGGTCGCGGCGGCGTTTCCTCACAAATTCTTCACGGGGTGTACACAACTCCCTGACAGTGCCGCCCCTACGATGCGGGCATGCAATCACTACTGACGACACGCCCGAACCCCGCACTGCGCAGCGAACGGCCGGCCCAATGGCCTGTGACCGCGCAGTTTCAACCCATTCACGGCGGACATTTCCCGGCCGGATCCGCAGGCTCTGCCGCCGACCGCTGGCGCTTTGAACGGATCAATGGCAAGCAACGCCATGCGGCCGAAGAATTCATTGCAGCGCAGTTCCTCAAAGCCTACGACGCACGAATCAGCGAATTCATGCCTGAGTTGATGGGCCTTTACGACAATGGCGCATTGTCGGCCGCCTGCGGATTGCGCGAAGCGGCGAGCGAATCAATGTTCCTTGAACAGTATCTGGAAGGTCCGGTAGAAAACGTTCTGAGCGAAATCACCGGAATGTCGGCCGAACGCCAGACGCTCATTGAAATCGGCAATCTGTCGATTTCACGTCCGGGGTACGCACGCCATCTGGTCTGCTGGCTGACCCTGCATCTGCATGACATAGGGATGGAGTGGGCGGTATTCAGCGCAGTCCCGGCCTTGCGCAACAATTTTCTGCGTCTGGGCATTCCCTTGGTGACCATGGCGGCAGCCAGCCCCGACAGGCTTCCCGAAGGCAGCAGCGCTTCCTGGGGCAGTTACTACGACCAGAAACCGCTGGTCACTGCGGTCAGCGTCGAGGCCGCCTTTAACGCACTGGGCAACCGGCCTTGCAGCCGCTGATTGCAGCGATTGCTGCGCATGCCCTTGCGCATCCGCAACGCCCCGCCGTACGCAGTGGCCGGACGGTAATCGACTATGCCGGATTACATGCTGCCGCACTCGCAGCATCGGCGGAGATTGACAGCAATGATCGCGGCGCCATCGCCATTGGCATCGAAAACAGCACAGCCTGGGTGATCAGCGATCTTGCAATACTGGCCTGCGCAAAACCCTGCCTGCCATTACCGCCGTTTTTCACACCCGCCCAACAGGCTCACGCACTGCGAGATGCCGGCGCCGGCTGGCTGCTGACCGATCGCCCTGATTTTTATGAAGCCCTGCTGAGCGAGCAGTCAATCAGCGCGGTCCGCCACAGTGACCTTGATCTTGCAGGCGACAGAATCGCCCGGTTCAGGCTCTCCATCGAGCCCGCACTGCTGCCGCAGGGCACCGCGAAGATTACCTACACATCAGGCACCACCGGAACACCCAAGGGCGTCTGCCTTTCCGCGACGTTGATGGAAAACGTGGCGCGAGCCCTCGCCGCAGCGACGCGAATGACACCGGAAGACCGCCATCTCTGCCTGTTGCCGCTCGCCACTCTGCTTGAAAACATCGGCGGTGTTTACGCCCCGCTGCTTTCGGGAGCATGTGTGATGCCTACCGCCGGACGTCAGGACAGCGACGCATCGGCCATTCCCGGAAACTACGGCTCCATCATTGCCGGCATGCTGGATACAGCGCAGGCCACCACGGCGATCATGATCCCGCAGATGCTGCAGGCAGTGCTCGCAGCCGTCGGGAGCGGGGTGCCGCGTCCGCAACACCTGCGTTTCCTTGCCGTCGGCGGAGCCCGCGTTTCACCGCTGCTGCTGGATCGTGCAGCGCAACTGGCGCTTCCGGTATTCGAAGGTTACGGACTGTCGGAATGCGCATCCGTCGTTGCACTGAACACCGCGGACAACCGCCGGCCCGGCAGCGTCGGTCGGCCGCTGCCGCATGTTCACATCGATTTTTCCGAAGACGGCGAGATCCTGGTCCGCGGGGCGGGCTTTCTGGGTTATGCCGGAGACCATGCCCGATCAGGCGCTGTCTGGCCCACCGGCGACCTCGGTCATCTCGACGCCGATGGGTTCCTCCACCTGACCGGTCGCAAAAAAGACATTTTCATCACCGCATTCGGACGCAATGTTTCTCCGGACTGGGTGGAAAGCGAACTGACCCTGCAACCGGCCATCGCCCAAGCCTGGGTACACGGCGAAGCGCGCCCCTGGAACACTGCGGTTATCGTGCCGGCTGCCGGTGTCACAGCGCAATCAGTCACCGATGCGATTGCCGCGGCAAACACCAATCTGCCGGGTTACGCGCAGGTGAGCCGTTGGCTGCCCGCACAGGAACCCTTTACCAGCGGGAACGGCGAACTCACGACCAACGGCCGCTTGCGCCGCGCGGTGATCGCCAAACGCTACACAACCATCATCGATCAACTCTACCTGGAGCATTCCTGTGAACTTTCATGACCAACTTCTGGCCGCGACCGAACACGATCGAGGCGAACTTCTGTCGATTCCGTTCATCCAGGATGGTGCCGCCGGCAAACTGCAACTCGCCGATTACGTCGGCTTCCTCACCGAGGCCTACCATCATGTCAAACACACCGTCCCCCTGCTGATGGCCTGCGGTGCGCGCATCCCCGAAAGGCTTGAATGGCTGCGTGCGGCAATGGGCGAATATGTCAGCGAAGAAACCGGACATCAGGAATGGATACTCAACGATATCCGTGCTTGCGGCGCCGATGCTGAGGCAGTACGCCACGGCCGTCCCGGCCTGCCCGCCGAACTGCTGGTTTCCTACGCCTACGACACGATCGCCCGCGGCAATCCGGTCAGCTTTCTGGGCATGGTGCTGGTTCTGGAAGGCACCAGCACCGCCGTTGCGCTGCACGCAGCGGAAGCCCTGAAAAAATCCCTGAAACTCCCGCCGCAAGCCTTCAGCTACCTGACCTCCCATGGTGCGCTGGACCAGGAACACACCCGCTTTTACGCCACCCTTGTGAACAAGCTGACCGATGCGGATGATCGCGCAGCACTGCTGCACGGCGCCAAAGTGTTCTACCGTCTCTATGGTGATGTCTTCCGCGGACTCGATGTGATCAGCATGCGCAATACGGAACGCGCAAGGAAATGCGCATGAACCTCAATGGATGCCGTACCGTACTGACCGGCGCCGGTAGCGGCATCGGCCGCAGCCTTGCGCTGGCTCTGGGCGCGCAGGGCGCGAAACTGGTACTGGTCGGACGCAACGAAAAAAGACTGTCGGAAGTCGCACGTGAAATCGTCCACGCCGGCGGTTATGCGCTGACGCTGCCGGAAGACCTGAGCCTGCCCGAGCGCCACGAACCGCTGCTATCGTCAGCCGCGGCGC
This sequence comes from Burkholderiales bacterium, assembly GCA_044378065.1. Classification (GTDB taxonomy): domain Bacteria; phylum Pseudomonadota; class Gammaproteobacteria; order Burkholderiales; family SG8-41. The sequence continues at coordinate 4,227 of JBILYA010000020.1, forward strand.
GTCTTGGCGGTATCGACCTGCTGATCAACAACGCCGGTGTTTCGAGCTTCGGTGAATACGCTCAGGAAAATCCGGCCGACATCGACAACCTGATCAACACCAACATCACCGCGCCGCTCCTGCTGACGCGTGCCGTGCTGCCACGCATGCTCAGCGCGGGTTACGGGCGCATCGTCAACGTCGGCTCGATACTGGGTTCGATCGGCTTTCCGCACTTTGCCGCCTACTCGGCGAGCAAATTCGCACTGCGCGGCTTCTCCGAAGCGCTGCGCCGCGAACTGTCGGGAACCGGCGTCGGCGTCACCTATGTCGCCCCGCGCACGACGCGCACGGCATTCAATTCCGACATGCTTTACAAAGTATCGGCTGAAAGCGGCTCCGCCGTTGATGATCCGGCAACCGTCGCCGCCATCATCCTCGAGGCCATCGTGCATGACCGGGATGAAATTTATATCGGCTGGCCGGAAAAGCTGGCGGTGCGACTCAATGCATTGTTGCCTGGCGCCGTCAGCGCTGCCATCAGCAAACAAGCCGCTGCAGCACGGCGCCTGCTCCGCGGAGCAGGATCCTGACCGTTGGCTCAGACGGAATCAATAACTATTTGTTTTAAATAGATTATTTATCAACGCTCCGGGGCGCGGCGGGGTCGGTACAATAGGGGCATGTATACCCTGATCAGACCCCTGCTGTTCTCGCTGGATGCCGAATCCGCCCACCACCTGACGCTGGAGTCGCTGCAAATCGCCGCGCGCACCGGCGTATTGCGCCCCTGCGTTTCCCGCGTAAGCCCGATGCCCTGCCGCGTGATGGGCATTGAATTTCCGAATCCGGTCGGATTGGCCGCAGGCCTCGACAAAAACGGCGACTACATTGATGCGATGGCCGCGCTCGGTTTCGGCTTCCTCGAAATCGGTACCATCACGCCACGCCCGCAGCCCGGCAACCCGCGGCCGCGCATGTTCCGCCTGCCCGAAGCGCACGCGGTCATCAACCGTATGGGTTTCAACAACAACGGCGTCGACGCATTGCTGGCCAATGTCAAGCGCGCCGGCTATCGCGGCGTACTCGGCATCAACATCGGCAAAAATTTCGATACGCCGATCGAACGCGCCGCTGACGATTACCTGATCTGCATGCGCAAGGTTTACACCAGCGCCACCTACATTACCGTCAACATCTCTTCGCCGAACACCAAGAACCTGCGCCAACTGCAACAGTCGGATGAACTCGGCCAGTTGCTCGGCGCACTGCAGCAGGAACGCGAGCTTCTCACCCAACAACACGGCAAGCGGGTACCGCTGGCGCTGAAAATCGCACCGGACCTCGATGACACCCAGATCAACGTCATCGCCGATCTGCTGGTCAGCCACGGTATCGATGCGGTCATCGCCACCAATACCACGCTGGCCAGAGACGCGGTTGCGCAACTGCCCCACGGCAACGAAGCCGGCGGACTCAGCGGCGCACCGCTGACAACCCAGGCGCAGGCAGTCACCGCCAAACTCACCGCAAAACTCGCCGGCGCGATTCCGGTGATCGGCGTCGGCGGCATCATGAACGGCACAGATGCCGCGCAGCGCATTACTGCCGGCGCCAGTCTGGTGCAGCTGTACACGGGCCTGGTCTACGCCGGACCGGAACTGATCGGCGACTGTGTGGACGCGATCCGCCGGCGCTGACTCACGCCAGGCCTGTTTTTCAAACACGCGTTCCGACATGAACCGACCTGCCGCCTCAGCCGACGCGATTGACGACCTGCTGCCGCAGACGCAATGCGGCCAGTGCGGCTACGCCGGCTGCCGCCCCTATGCGCAAGCCGTTGCCGCCGGTACAGCCCCGATCAACCAGTGCCCGCCGGGCGGCAACGAAGTCATCGCGGAAATCGCCGCATTGCTCGGCGTCACTACGCTACCGCTGAACACCAGCCATGGCTTCATCACACCGCCGGCTGTGGCGCGGATCAAAGAGAATGAATGCATCGGCTGCACACTATGCCTGGCCGCCTGCCCGGTGGACGCCATCATCGGCGCGCGCAAGCTGATGCACACGGTGATTGCCGCTGAATGCACCGGCTGCGCCCTGTGCCTGCCGCCCTGCCCCGTCGACTGCATTGTTATTGAAGCGACCGGAGCCGGCCGTGATCGTCATCAGCAGCGCATTGACGCGCCACGACTGCGCGAACGTTTCAATGTCCACCAGCGGCGTCATGCCGAGCGCGAACAACTGCGCCGCGACGGTGCTGCCAGCGCCGCCGCAGCACGCAAAAAAGCCATCATCGACAAGGCGCTGGCGCGGGCGAAGGAACGTCTGGCCAGCCGTAAACCCTGAGGAAAATCCTGCGCCGCCGCTTCAGCGGCCGAGAATGCCGCGCAGCAGCTGCATGGGATCCAGTGCCGGTACATTCTGAGGCTGTTGCGCCGGCTGTACCGCCAGTCCGCGCGCACCTTCGGCCGGCAAAGGTTTCGCAGCCAGCGGATTCCCGGCAGCGGCCGCAACACGGCGCAGATCCGGTTCACGACCTGCAGGCAGGCGCGCCAGATTGGGCGTCAGCAATTCCCCCAGTTGCGCCAGACGGTCGCCGGGCACCGGGTGGGTCTTGAACAGCAGCGCCATGGAATTATCACCGGCGCCCCGTGCCGCCAGCTTGTGCAGCACATCGACCAGACCGAAAGGGTTGTAACCGGCGCGCGCCGCCAGCACGACGCCCACGGCATCGGCTTCATATTCCGCGCTCTTGTCGAGGCCGCGCGCAAACACCTCGGCACCGGTACCGATCATGTTGTTGATCATCGCGGAACGGTTGTCGCGCTGCGCAATCTGCGAACCGGCCGACAGCGCCGCACTTTTCTGCATCACCGTGACATGGTGGCGCTTCACGACATGACCGATTTCATGGGCCAGCACACCGGCCAGTTGCGCCTCGCTGTCGAGAATGTCATATAGGCCGCGGGTCAGCATCACATAGCCGCCGGGCGCCGCAAACGCATTGATCGACGCCGTATCGATCACTGCAAAACGCCAGGGCAGATCCGGCCTCTCGCTCTGCTGTGCAATCCAGCGGCCCACGCGGTTGACGTAAGCCTGCAGGGCTGCGTCATTGACCAACGGCGCGGCACCGAGCATGCGTCCTGCAATTTCGCGGCCCATGGCCTGCTCGTCCTGCTCGCTGACACCGGCAACCGCCGTCATCGCTTCACGGCCGATACTGAACAACCGGTTCAGATCAATGCCCTGCGCCTGCGCCATGACGGCAACGCTGCTCAGGAAGGCAGCCAGCAGAGTGCGCGCAAGAATCATATTCAGCCTGATCATGGACGATTCCCGGAAGATTCATCCAGATAATCGACCCGCGTCGCTCCAAGGCCGGCAGCGCCGGCGTGAGACGCCGCCTGTTCCCGCGTAGCGGCATAACTGTCGAGCAGCCGAACCTGACCTTCGTCGAACCGCGCCTGTTTCAGGTCTTCCTCATCCAGACCGCGGATGCCGATGGTGCTGGTGACACTGACACGCTGACGCGGACCAAACACCCGACCGAGCACAGAACCCGCACCGTCACCGGAACCTGCGGCGGCACCGAAACGCACGTTGAATGAATACAGCCAGCCCGTGACGCTGCCTGAACGGATCTGCACCCAGGCGCCCTGGCGCGCCAGCGCTTCTCCGGTACTGCCGCTGGGCAAACTGCTCACAGCAGCGGAATCGACGCGCGGTTCACTGCGCAACACGCTGTCCCGCTCCAGCGTCACCGGCTCGGCATGGGCTGCCGTCAGCCCCGCCCAGAGGCAACACAGGACCAGAACACAACGGCAACGCATCGCAAAAGACAGCATCGGAAACTCCGGTTTTCCAGCGGCCATTATAATCACCCGGCCTGCACCCCATATAAAATCCGGAACACCATGAACCCCGCCCGCCGCCACGCCATTTTCGAACGTTTTCGCGACGCCAACCCCGAACCGCGCGGCGAGCTTGAATATGCATCGCCTTTTGAACTGCTGGTAGCGGTGATACTTTCTGCACAGGCCACCGACAAAAGCGTCAACCGGGCCACCGGGCCGCTATTCAAAAAAGCCCATACGCCGCAGGCATTGCACAAGCTGGGCGTCCCCGGACTCGAGTCCTTCATCAAAAGCATCGGCCTCTATCGCACCAAGGCCAAAAACATCATCGCCACCTGCGGGATTCTGCTGGAACAGCACGGTGGGGAAGTACCGCGGGACCGCGAGGCGCTGGAAGCGTTGCCGGGTGTCGGCCGCAAAACCGCGAATGTGGTGCTGAACATCGCCTTTGGTGAACCGACCATCGCCGTCGATACGCATATCTTCCGCATCTCCAATCGCACCGGGTTGGCGCCGGGCAAGGACCCGCTGGCTGTTGAACAGAAGCTGTTGAAATTCACGCCCGACGAATTCAGGCAGCACGCCCATCACTGGCTGATCCTGCATGGCCGTTATGTCTGTGTCGCACGCAATCCGCACTGCGGCGACTGTCTGATCCGCGATCTCTGCGAATTTCGCGGCAAGACCCCGTCAAAGACATAAAAAAACCGCGCCATCAGGACGCGGTTTTTTGCGGCAGAAATCCGGCGATCAGTATTTGACCACCAGACCCTGTTGCTGCGAGAAATAGGCGGCGAGATCTTCGATGTCACGCTTGGACAGATTGGCAGCCTGCGGCGCCATGATCGCGTTTTTGCGTTCACCGGCCTTGTAATCCGACAGGGCCTTGACCAGATAGTCGTAGTGCTGGCCGGCGAGGCGCGGGAAATCCGGCGCAGCGCTGTTGCCGTCGGGTCCGTGGCAGGCGGCGCAGGTCTTGGCTTTTTCCTTGCCGGCAGCGGGATTCGCGGCGTTGGCAAAACCACCGGCGAGCAGTGCGACACAACCGGCTGCCAGAATCATTTTCTTGATCATCATCGCCCCTTATTTCGCCGCAGCCTGCACGGCAGGCGCTGAGTAGTAAGCCGCAACATCGGCCATGTCCTGTTCGCTGAGACCGGCCGCAATGGCGCGCATCGACGGGTGCGAACGGTCACCGTTCTTGTAACCCTGCAGCGCCTTGACGATATAGGCGGCATGCTGACCGCCCAGCTTCGGCACGTTGTAGGTCACGGGAAAGGCCGTCTTGTAACCGGGGATACCGTGGCAGCCAATGCACATCGAGACCTTGTCTTTGCCGGGCGTCGGGTTGGCATCGGCGGCCTGCGCCAGAGCAGGCGTCAGTACGGCCAGCCCGAAGGCAATTGCGGATAACCGTTTCATTAGGGCGATCTTCCTTTGAATTTTGGACCTTTCAGGGCGCAGATTATAGCCCAAAAGTTTCGCTGATTGCCCAGCAAAATAAGCTGATTGTCGCTCGATACGGCGATGCCCGATAATCCGTGCAGTCGCATCGGGAATCCCATTGAAGTTGCCATCCCTCTCCGCACCGGAATTCAAGGCATTTGCAAGACGGTTTTTCCCGTCCCTGCAGTGGTGGCCGCACGTCGACCGCGGGGCACTACGCTCCGGCACCATGACGGACCTGACCTGCGCCCTGGTAGAGCAGCCCCGGAGCGTTACATTCGAGACCATCGCTGGCATGCCGTCTGAATACAATTTTTATACCGCGATGCTGCCTGCGGTGATCGCCGCCCTCTTTGGCTGCAGCCGGCACTTGGCCTGCGGAGCAAGCACTGAGATTTATTCGAAGCTTGAAACGGCCACCTGCCGGAGCAGCAAGCTGCGCTTTTTCCGCGAATGCCACGACAGACTGCCTGACATTACAACGAGAACCGAATCCATATGAAGCTGAGCCACAAGCTGCTTCCTTTCCTGCGCTGGTTGCCGTTGCAGCGTCAGACACTTCGCGCCGACGCGATCGCCGGCGCTACGGTGGCTATGGTGCTGATCCCGCAGTCAATGGCTTACGCTCAACTGGCCGGGATGCCGGCCTACTACGGACTGTATGCAGCCTTCCTGCCGGTAATCATCGGCGCAATGTGGGGCTCCTCGCATCAGCTTGCCACCGGTCCGGTGGCGATGGTCTCCCTGCTCACCGGATCGGCGTTGGCGCAATTCGCCGCCCCCGGCACCGAGCAGTTCATCGCACTCGCCATCCTGCTGGCGCTGATGATCGGATTAATGGAGCTGGCGATGGGGCTGTTCCGCCTCGGCGCAATCGTCAGCTTCCTGTCGCACCCGGTGATTGTCGGCTTCACCAATGCCGCGGCCATCATCATCGCGCTGTCTCAGTTCAACAAACTGCTCGGCGTGCACAGCGCCCGCTCCGACCGCTTCCTCGCCGACGTCTGGGATGTGCTGCTTCGCATTGGCGATACCCACTGGCCGACGCTGGCGATGGGGTTACTCGCGCTGGCGGTGATGATTGCGGTACGGCGTTACCGTCCACTGTGGCCCGGCGTGCTGGTTGCGGTGGCGATCACCACCGCCCTGAGCTGGGCCACCGATTTCGAACGCAATACCACGGCTGAGGCCACCCTTTTCCGCGATCATCAGGTCCGCAACGTCATCGATTCAGTGTCGGCGCTGACCCTGCGCAGCGGCGAACTGCGCACCGAGGTCACTGAAAAATCCGCTGAAATCGGCGCACTGGCCGCCAGCGACGGCACTGATCATCCGCGGCTGATCACGCTCAATGCCGACCTGGAATTTCTCCGTCTGGAACTGCGTTCCGTCGAGGCCGAACGGCGCCTGCGTTTTACCGAAGTGCGGCGCCTGCGTTTTACCGGTGTCCAGGAAACGGCCGCAACCGAATTCCAGCTCGCCGGCACTGTTCCCGCCGGCGTACAGACCGACGGCCGCCGCTGGATCATCTCGAAAATCGACAACGGCCGCGTAACGCTGAGCGGCGGCGGCGAAGTGGTCGGCAGCATTCCCGCGGGCATTCCCGAGCCGGCGCTGCCGCAGCTGAAATGGGACACGCTGCTGAAGCTGCTGCCGACCGCACTGATCATCGCGCTGGTCGGCTTCATGGAAGCCATCTCGATTTCCAAGTCGATGGCAACACGCACCAAGCAGCGCATAGATCCCGACCAGGAACTGATCGGCCAGGGTCTGGCCAACATCGTCGGCAGCCTTTTCCAGGCCTTCCCGGTCAGCGGCTCCTTTTCGCGCTCCGCGGTCAATCTCGCGACGGGCGCGATGACCGGGCTCTCGTCGGTAGTCGCCGGCTTCATCGTGCTGGTGACGCTGCTGCTGCTGACACCGCTGCTGTACCACCTGCCCCAAGCTGCGCTCGCCGCGATCATCATACTGGCAGTGGTGAATCTGGTGAATTTCAGCGCGATCCGGCACGCCTGGCAGGCGCACCGTCATGACGGCATCGCCGCCATCGTCACCTTCGTCGCCACACTGAGCTTCGCACCGCACCTCGACAACGGCATTCTCGTCGGCGCTGCACTGGCAATCATTCTTTATCTGTACCGCACCATGCGACCCCGCGTCGCCGTTCTCGGCCGGCACGCCGACGGCACGCTGCGTGATGCGCAGCTGTTCAATCTGCCGACCAGCGAAAAGCTGATCGCCATCCGTTACGACGGCTCACTGTTTTTTGCCAACGTTCCCTACTTCGAAGACGTCATTCTCGAACAGGTCGCCCGGCATCCGCAGGCGCGCCACATCCTGATCGTCGGCGACGCGATCAATGAACTCGACGCCTCGGGTGAGGAAATGATCCGCCACCTCGCACATCGCCTGCGCGACAACGGCGTTACCCTGGTGTTCAGCGGTTTAAAACGCCAGGTGTTGAGCGTGATGGAAAATACCGGGCTGCGGGACATCATCGGTTCACAGCATTTTCACCGCACCGAAGACCATGCGCTGCAGGCCATTGCCGATGCACTGCAGGACCCGGCATTCAATGCGATTTATTTTCCGAAACAGGAAGACTCCGCCGCAGAAAATTAAATTAAATCAGATACTTGAATTAATTTCAGCGGACAACAATCACCGGCCGCGTACAGCGCGTCAGCACTTCCATGGTTTCACTGCCGAGCAGAGCCGCGGTCAATCCCTTGCGCCCGCGCGAAGGCATGACAATGGCATCACAATTGCGTGAACGCGCTGTCGCGATGATTTCCTTGTACGGCCGGTCGGCAACCGCGAGACGCGAACTGCAAGTCACACTGGATTTTGACGCCTGTATCTCCGCCCGCTCAATATAGGCTTTGGCACTGTCGCGCGCTGTGCTCTCGTAGTTGTCCATCCACTCGGGCTCCGGCACGTAGCCCTCGGCAAAAATCATCGGGTCCAGACGGGGCAGCACATAGAGCAGGGTGATGCGCCCGGAAGCCATTTTGGCAATTTTGATACCGGTGACCAGCGCCTTGCGCGACAGCTTGGAGCCGTCGGTATAGATCAGCACGTGCTTGAACATACGGGCCTCCTGATTCGTCCGATGCCGGCATCTTGATGGCTGCAGAATCAGATTAACACGCACCCCCTCGACATGCACGGGCGCGCTTATAATGCGCCTCCCTTCAGGATTTTCCCAATGGCTAACAGGCTCTCCAAAATTGTGACCCGCACCGGCGACGACGGCAGTACCGGACTGTCCTCCGGCGAACGCATCGCCAAGGATCAGCCGCGGGTCGCCGCCATGGGCGACGTCGATGAACTCAACAGCAATATCGGCCTGCTGCTCACCGAGACGATGCCAGATGCGGTTCGTGAAGCGCTGGTGGGCATACAGCACGACCTGTTTGATCTCGGCGGCGAACTGAGCCTGCCGGGCCACACGCTGGTCAGTGAAGCCCACCTCGCCCGCATCGACGAACTGATCGAACGCTTCAATACCGACCTGCCACCGCTGCGCGAATTCATCCTCCCCGGCGGCAGCCGTGCCGCGGCGCTGGCGCATGTTTCACGCACGGTATGCCGGCGTGCAGAACGCACGCTGGTCAGCCTGCGGCAAAATGAAGAATTGCAGGCTCTTCCGGCGCAATACCTGAACCGGCTGTCCGATCTGCTGTTTGTGCTGGCGCGCGTACTCAACCGCTCCGGCGGCGGTAGTGATGTGCACTGGCAGCAGGGCCGCAAACCGGTCTGAACGTCAGCCGCAACCATCTCAGCGCCGCACGCCCCGCAGCGCGTCAAGATGGGCGCACAACCGGCGCGCCCCCTCCACAATACGCGGAGTCGGCCGCTGTATCAGATCAGCCGGCAGATGACGTGCCGTCCAGCCGTTGAACGGCGGCGGCAAGGCCGCCCAGCGCGCGGCAAAAGCTGCCGGAGTATCCGCAGAGCTGCCGCCGAGCACGATATCGGGTCGCGCCGCGAGCAGCGCCTCACGCGATACCTCCGGCGTCAGCGCCCCCAGTCCGGCAAATACATTGACGCCGCCGCATAGCATGATGATTTCGCTGATCAGGTGCGCCTTGTTCACCGTCATCAGCGGCCGGTCCCATATTTCATAAAACACCCGCACCGGCGCTCCCGCATGGCGGTGCGCGCGCAGTGCTCGAAGATCGGCATCAAACGCGGCGCGCGCCGGCTCGGCGGCAGCAGTCGTACCGGCCAATTGGGCTATTGCCGTGATATTGCGTGCGATGTCATCAAGGCCTGATGCCCCGGCCACAAAAACCGGCAGTCCGGCGCGCTCCAGTCGCGCAATCACATCGGGGGGCGTGCCGCCCTGCCACGCCAGCACCAGATCGGCACGCAGCACCAGCAGACGCTCGAGATCGACCTGCACCGCATCGCTGACCACCGGCAGCCGGCGCGCCGCCGGCGGGTAATCGCTGAAGCGGGCGACGCCGGCCAGTCGTTCACCGGCGCCGGCAGCAAAAACCAGCTCCGTCAGATTGGGCGCCAGCGTGACGATGCGCTGTGCAGGTTGCGGCAGGCGCAGCGTCGTGCCGCGGGCATCGATGACCTG
>JBILYA010000047.1:0-9921 GCA_044378065.1 Burkholderiales bacterium
GGTTTCCGCCGGCCACTTGTTGGTGGCGTCGATACCCATCTTCGAACCCAGCCCCGCAACCGGACTGGCGAAATCGAGATAATCAATCGGCGTCGCTTCGGCGATCAGCGTGTCGCGCTTGGGATCAACGCGTGTGGTCATCGCCCAGATCACTTCCTTCCAGTCACGCACATTGACGTCGTCGTCGGTAACGATGATGAACTTGGTGTACATGAACTGGCGCAGGAAGCTCCAGATGCCGAACATCACGCGCTTGGCGTGGCCCGGATACTGTTTCTTGATGCTGACGCAGGCGACGCGGTAGGAACAGCCTTCGGGCGGCAGATAGAAATCGACGATCTCCGGAAACTGCTGCACCAGCAGCGGCACGAAGACTTCGTTCAGCGCCTCACCCAGCACCGCGGGTTCATCCGGCGGCTTGCCGGTGTAGGTCGAGTGGTAAATCGGGTCGCGGCGCAGCGTGATGCGATCTACCGTGAACACGGGGAAACGATCCTGCTCGTTGTAATAGCCGGTGTGGTCGCCGAAGGGACCTTCGAGCGCAGTGTCGTTGGGATGAATATGGCCTTCGAGCACGATTTCAGAGCGCGCGGGCACTTTCAGATCATGCGTCAGGCATTGCGCGATTTCGGTTTTTTCACCGCGCAGCAATCCGGCGAACTGGTATTCGGACAATGAATCCGGCACCGGCGTTACCGCGCCGAGCATCGTCGCCGGATCAGCACCGAGCGCTACCGCCACCGGAAAGGGGTCGCGCGGATGCGCCAGACAATGGTCGCGGTAATCGAGTGCGCCACCGCGATGCGCGAGCCAGCGCATGATCAGCCGGTTGCGACCGATCACCTGCTGCCGGTAAATGCCGAGATTCTGTCGCGTCTTGTTCGGGCCACGCGTCACCGTCAGACCCCAGGTCAGCAAGGGGCCGATGTCACCGGGCCAGCAGGTCTGGATCGGCAGCTTCGCGAGATCCACGTCATCACCTTCCCACACCTGCTCCTGACAGACCGGATCGCGCACCATTTTCGGCTGCATCGACATGATCTGCCGCAGCAGCGGCAGTTTGTCCCAGGCGTCCTTCAGGCCTTTCGGCGGTTCAGGCTGCTTCAGTTGCGCCAGCACCTGACCGAGTTCACGCAGCGCCGCGACGGATTCACGACCCATGCCCAGCGCCACGCGGTGCGGCGTGCCGAACAGATTGCCCAGCACCGGCATGCTGTAACCCTTGGGTTTTTCAAACAGTAGCGCCGGCCCGCCCTGCTTCAGCACCCGATCACAGATCTCGGTCATTTCCAGTTTTGGATCGACTTCGACAGCAATGCGCTTCAACTGAACGTCGCGCTCCAGCCCGGCGATGAAGTCGCGTAAATCCCGATAACTCATAGCAGCACCTGCGGATACCGCCACCAGTCGGCTGCAGTGCCGGCGAAAATGGCGAAACCCGTCCAGTTATTGTTTAGAAAAGCCCGGAAGCAGCCATCGCGGCGACGCTCCCTGATCAGCAAATACTGGTAAATCACCAGCGCCGACGCAATCGTCAGTCCGGCAAAATAAAATGCGCCGCGCAACTGCCAGATACCGATCCAGGTCATCAGTCCCAGAAACAGCGCATGTGCGGTCATCACGCCGAGCACGTCGTAACGGCCGAACAGGATCGCCGAAGATTTGACGCCGATCTTCACGTCATCATCGCGGTCGACCATCGCATATTCCGTGTCATAGGCAATCGCCCAGAACACCGTTGCCAGCAACAGCAGCCAGGCCACCAGCGGCAGCGCTTTCCACAGCGCGGCATAGGCCATCAGAATGCCGAAACCGAATGCGACGCCCAGCCAGGCCTGCGGCAGCGGGAACACCCGCTTCACAAAGGGATAGATCACGGCAATCGCCGCCGCGACAAACGCCAGCCGGATAGTCAGGGCGTTGAGAAACAGCACCAGACCGAATGCACACAGCATCAATACCGCCGCAAGGATCAGCGCCTCTTTCGGCCGGATCACACCGGCGGCCAAAGGCCGGTCCTTGGTGCGTTCGACATGCGGATCGAAATGGCGGTCAGCGAAATCGTTCACCACGCAGCCTGCGGAACGCATCAGCGCGGTGCCGGTGATGAAAATCAGCAGCACGTCCAACGGCGGCAGGCCGGCCGAAGCAAACCACAAGCCCCACAGCGTCGGCCACAGCAGCAGCAGAATGCCGATGGGCTTGTCCAGCCGCATCAGCCGCTCGTAGGCGTTGAGTCTGTCCTTCAGCGTCAATGCAGGGCTCACAGGTCGTATATCGCGGGCAGGAATACTTCGCTGACCAGTATAGGCGAATTGCCCAAGGCGAAAATCGAACGCCGCGCCCACAGCGGCGGCAGCTGTTTTTTCAGTTGCGCCGCAGCGCGGCGGTGCAGCGGATGCAGCAGCGGCAGTTTTTTCTGGCGCAAGGGAAAACGCGCAATACGCGGATCCGCAAACAGCGCGGCGCCGAGCGGTCTCGTGCCGAGCGCCGTAACGCTGCGCCAGGCGCCGCGCAGCGCACCCGGCGCCACTACCGTATGGGCGAACACCAGCGGTTTGGTGCCGCGCATCAGCAGCACCTCGCGCACCAGCACACGCGCAACAGGCGATGCAAACAGAAAAGCCTCGTCCTGATTCACCCGCCGCAAACCCTGAAACAGCACCTTGACCTTGATCTCTCCGGCGTGCTTTTCCAGCCGTGCAGTCAGCGAACCGCGATCCGTCAGCCAGCGGCGCAAGGGGCCGGCGGCGACCGGTGCGGCGCACCAGTGGGGATCTCGGGGAATGGTGTTCACGGTTTGTGGTTTTTGTTGAGGGGGAATTATCGCATCAACACTGCGGTTTCTGTTTGTTCAGGCACTTCAAAACCGGACAACGTTGCCGCGAAATCTGGCAAGAGTCGAAGATTCGCAACGACAAAAAAACCTCAAACTTTCAAATACTCATTCCTGCTACCCAGCCAGCGCGCAAGGTGTCCCTTTGCAATCTCCGGCTCATCGCGCAACAGCTGCTCCGCCGCTTCACGTGCCGCATCCAGCAAATCCAGATCGAGCGCCAGATCGGCAAAGCGCAGCATCGGCACCCCGCTCTGCCGTGCGCCGAGCAATTCGCCGGGCCCGCGCAACTGCAGATCCTGCCGTGCGATTTCAAAACCGTCGGTGTTTTCGTAAATCACTTTCAGCCGCTCTTTCGCCATCGGTGACATCGGCGTCTGATAGAGCAGCACGCAGGCGCTTTCCGCCGCACCGCGACCGACGCGGCCGCGCAGCTGATGCAGCTGCGACAGGCCCATGCGTTCGGCATGTTCAATCACCATCAGTGAGGCGTTAGGCACATCAACGCCGACTTCGATCACCGTAGTCGCCACCAGCAGCTGCACTTCGCCCTGCTTGAATGCCGCCATCACCTCCTGCTTTTCTGAACCTTTCATGCGGCCGTGGACGAGACCGACGCGCAGCTCGGGAAAGGTCTGCTGCAGATGAGCGTAGGTGTCAAGGGCGGTCTGCAACTGCAGCGTTTCCGATTCCTCGATCAGCGGACACACCCAGTACGCCTGGCGACCTTCGACACAGGCGTCGCGCACGCGCTGGATCACTTCGTCGCGGCGCTCTTCCGACACCAGCTTGGTCACCACCGGCGTGCGGCCCGGGGGCAGTTCATCGATCACCGACACATCGAGGTCGGCGTAATAGCTCATCGCCAGCGTGCGCGGAATCGGCGTCGCACTCATCATCAGCTGGTGCGGCTGGGCACCCTTGTTGGGCTTCGTGCCTTTCATGCGCAGCGCCAGGCGCTGGTGCACGCCGAAGCGGTGCTGTTCATCGATGATGGCGAGTCCGAGGTTTTTGAATACCACTTCATCTTCAAACAGCGCATGAGTGCCGACAGCGATCATCGCGTCGCCTTCGGAGATATCAGCAAGTGATTGTTTTTTATCGGATTTTTTTAGGCTTCCCGATAACCACGCCACTTTCAGCCCCAGCGGCTCCAGCCACTCGGAGAACTTGCGGTAATGCTGCTCGGCAAGAATTTCGGTGGGCGCCATTACCGCCGCCTGATAGCCGTTTTCGATGCATTGCAGTGCGGCCAGCGCAGCAACGACTGTTTTGCCGCTGCCAACATCACCCTGCAGCAGGCGCTGCATCGGATGCGCTTGCTGAAGATCACCGCGCACTTGCGCCAGCACCTTGTTCTGCGCCGCCGTCAGCTGAAACGGCAGGCTCGCCAGCATTGCGCTGACCAGATTACCGCGAGCGCGCAATACCGGCGCGCCCGCCGCGCGACGGCGCTGGTAATGCACACGCATCGACAACTGCTGCGCCAGCAGTTCATCGAATTTCATGCGTCGCCACGCCGGATGGGTGCGGCCCTGCAAGCTGGCCTGTGCAATGTCGGGCGGCGGATTGTGCAGCAGCTTCACCGCCGCGCCGAAAGCGGGCAGGCCCAATGCATCAAGCAGCGACGCCGGCAGCAATTCGTTCAGTGATTCGTCAGACAGCGCACGGGCGATCAGTCGCCGCAGTGTGTCCTGGCCCAGCCCTGCGGTCGTCGGATACACCGGCGTCAGCGACTGCGCCACCGGCATGTCGCCGGAGGCCACGCGAAAACGCGGATGCACCATCTCCGCACCGAAATGACCGAGGCGCACATTACCGAAGGCGCGAATGACGTTGCCGACAGCCAGTAGCTTGACCTGGCTGCCGTAGAAATTGAGAAACCGCAGCGTCAGCGCTTCGCCGCTGTCATCCATGATGCGGCAGACCAACTGGCGTTTCGGACGGAACTTGATGTCGCAATCGGTGACCGTGCCCTGCACCAGCAGTTCTTCGCCGGGCATCACGTCGGCGATCGGGCACAGCGCGGTTTCATCGTCGTAACGCAGCGGCAGGTGCAGCGCGAGATCGAATTTTCGCGCAATGCCCAGCTTGGTGAGTTTGTCGACGATGGCCTTGCTCAGGCCCGACAGCGAAGGATGGACTTCCGGCGGCGGCGCGGCGCGGGTCCGCGTCATGCGCTTGATGCTCCGGGGTTGATGAGGCGGCGGTTCACTACAGGGACATCACCGCATCGACTTCGACCAGTGCATTGCGCGGCAGGCTCGCCACGCCAACAGCTGCGCGTGCGGGATAAGGCTCGTGAAAATAGCCGGCCATGATTTCATTGACCTTGGCGAAATGTCCGAGGTCGGTCAGATAGACATTGACCTTGGCACAGTCATCCAGCGTGCCGCCGGCCGCGACCGCGACCGCCTGCAGGTTTTTGAACACACGATGGATTTGCGACTCAATGCCGTCGACCATCTGCATCGTCGACGGATCAAGGCCGATCTGGCCTGCCAGATAAACCGTATCGCCGCAGCGCACGGCCTGTGAATAGGTGCCGATCGCTTTCGGTGCGTTGTCGGTATGGATGGTTTGTTTGCTCATGCGGGACTCCTGCGCGTTCTGGCTGGGGTGATTAAACTGCGCTATCATGAAGTGCAAACTGCGATAATTCAACGCGCATTCATTGCCCGCATTTATTGTCACCCCTTTCATGACCGGCCCGCAGGTCACCGTTCAAACCCAGATCGCAGGCGCTCCTTGCGCTGCTTCCGACTCGCAACGAAGCCGATCCGCAGTCTGACCTGACCGGCCGTTACAGCCCAATTGGCAACTACCCACAAACTGCGTGACATGGTCATCGGCGCCCCGCGCGATCCGATGAACCCCGAAACACGCCAGCACATCGCGCTGATCGCTTTTTTCGCCTGGGTCGGCCTCGGCGCTGATGGCCTGTCTTCGGCCTGTTACGGACCGGAGGAGGCCTATCTCGCACTGGGCACGCACACCCAGCTCGGCCTGTACCTCGCGGCCGCTACGGTGCTCACCGTATTCATCATCTCGCTCGCCTATAACCAGGTCATCGAACTGTTCCCGAACGGCGGCGGCGGTTACAAGGTTGCCACCCAGTTGATCGGGCCGCGCGCGGGGCTGGTCTCGGGCTCGGCACTGATCGTCGACTATGTGCTGACTATCGCCATTTCCGTGGCCAGCGGCGCCGATGCAGTGTTCAGCCTGCTGCCACTGGACTGGCATGGCTGGAAAGTCGCCTTTGCGATGGTGCTGGTCGGACTGCTGCTGACCATCAACCTACGCGGCGTCAAGGAAGCCATCAAGATTCTGCTGCCGGTATTCGTCGGGTTCGTCATCGTTCACGTGGCACTGATCGGCTGGGGCATTTATGCCCACGCCGAACGTCTGCCGCAGTTAATACCGGCGACCCTCGGCGAAACCGCGGTGATGGCCAAGGAATCGGGCTGGATGTTCGTCACCGCAACGCTGCTGTTCGCCTACTCCCACGGCGGCGGCACCTATACCGGGCTGGAAGCCGTCTCCAACAACATCAACACGCTGGCCGAACCGCGGGTACGCACCGGCAAGTGGACGATGTTCTACATGGCCACCTCGCTGGCTTTCACAGCGGGCGGCATCCTGGTGCTGTATCTGCTTTGGGATGCCGTAAAAACGCCGGGGCAAACGCTGAATGCCACAGTGTTCAAGGCCATCATCAACGATTTTGATCTGGGCAGCGTCGCCGTCAACGAGACCGCACTGCTGATTGTGCTGATCCTCGAAGCCGGCCTGCTGTTCGTCGCGGCCAACACCGGCTTCCTGGGTGGCCCGGCAGTACTGGCGAATATGGCGGCGGATTCCTGGGTGCCGCGCCAGTTCCGCCAGCTGTCGAGCCGGCTGGTCACGCAGAACGGCGTGGTGCTGATGGGCGCTGCCGCGCTGGTGGTGCTGCTGTGGAGTCAGGGCAGCGTTGCGCTGCTGGTGGTGCTCTACAGCATCAATGTGTTTCTGACGTTTTCGATCGCGCTGTGGGGCCTGTGCCTGTACTGGGTGAAGAACCGCCGCTCGGCACCGAACTGGCGCGGCCGGCTGGCGCTGTCGGCGCTCGGTTTTTTTGTCACCTCCGGCATTCTGGTGGTGTTGATTCTCGGTAAATTCCACGAAGGCGGCTGGGTCACCCTGCTGATCACCGGCGGCGTGATCGCACTGTGCGCCGGAATCCGCTGGCATTACGATGAAACGCGGGAACAACTGCGCAAGATCGACGGCCTGTTCTCCAGTGGCAAGCCGCTGCAGGAAGTGGCCAATCCGCCGCAACCCGATCCGCAAAAACCGACCGCGGTGTTTTTTGTCGGCAAAAACCGTGGTGTCGGCATGCACGCAATGCTCTGGGTGCAGCGCCTGTTCCCGGGACATTTCCGCAATTTTGTGTTTGTCAGCGTCGGCGAAATCGACGCCCAGCGCTACGACGGCCCGGGCGCACTGCGCACGCTGCAGTACGAGATCGAGAACTCACTCCGGTATTACGAAAATTTCTGCCACACCCACGATCTGGCGGCGAAGTCCTACTGCGCCTTCGGCACCGAGCCGGTCGAAGAACTGCTCAAACTGACCGAACAGATTTCGCGGGATTTCCCCAACAGCGTATTTTTCGCCTCCAAGCTGATCTTTGTGCACGACAATTTCTTCACCCGCTGGCTGCACAACCAGACCGCGCTGGCGATGCAGCAGCGGCTGCATCTGCAGGGCATGCAGATGGTGATTCTGCCCATGAAGGTGGAGTAAGCCCCTAAGAGGGCAGGTTCAACACGTATTTGGCGAGAATGTTGCGCTGGATTTCGTTGGAGCCGCCGTAAATCGTCCCGGGCCGTGAGTTGTAGAACGGCGACAACACATCAATGGCGGCATCACCAAAAGCGATTTCGCCCTCCACCGCGCCGTACTCACCGGCCGCGTCCATCAGCAATTCCGACAGTCGCTGGTAGGTGTCCATCGACCAGACCTTGAGTATCGATACATCCGGACCCATGGCTTCGCCGCGGCGCGCCTTATCGACGTAGCGGCCGTACAGCGAACTGAGATCGGCCAGATCCAGCTTGAGCTGGGTGAACCGTTCGGCGAAGGCCGGATCGGCAAGCAGCCCGCGCGCCTGCGCGAGCATTTCCAGTTTTTCCAGCGCCTGCAGCGGGCGCCGCGGGCTGCCGATGTTGAGCCGTTCGAAACCGAGCAGGCCCTTGGCGATGGTCCAGCCCTTGTGCAGTTCGCCGACCAGGTTTTCCTTCGGCGTGCGCACGTTGTCGAAAAACACCTGGCAGAACTCTTCATGCCCGGCAATGTTGCGGATGGTGCGCAGCGTGATACCCGGCGTTTTCATATCGACCAGGAAAAAGCTGATGCCTTCCTGTTTTTTCTTCGCCTGTTTGTCGGTGCGTGCAAGCACGTAGATATTGGTGGCGTCGTGCGCCATCGACGTCCAGATCTTGCTGCCGTTGATGACATAGTCATTACCGTCGAGTACCGCCTCGGTGCGCAGGCTGGCGAGATCAGAGCCGGCATTGGGTTCGGAATAACCCTGGCACCAGATCGCATCGCCGGCGATGATTTTCGGCAGATAGTGGGCGCGCTGTGCGTCATTGCCGAAGCGGATCAGCGTCGGCCCGACCATGGTGATGCCCTGATCAGGCATACGACCGACGCCCGCGCGCTCGGTTTCCTCGAAATAAATCAGCAGCTTCGACGGTGACAAGCCCATGCCGCCGTGTTCGCGCGGCCAGTTCGGCGCGATCCAGCCTTTTTTCGACAGCTTCAGATACCAGCTGCGGCATTCACTCCAGCGCATGCGCCGCGGCAGGAATTTGAATTCATCCGGAAACTCGCTTTCGAAAAAAGCACGCGCTTCGGCGCGGAAGGCCTCGTCGCTCATCGCATTCCAGTCGCTCATGCGGCCTCCTTGCGCTGCGGCTGTACCGACAGTCGCGCATAACGCGCGCGATGGTTACGGCCATTTCCCAGCCAGGCCGACACAGTCATCGCCCGTTTGACATATAAACCGACGTCGCAGTCTTCGGTAAATCCGATCGCGCCGTGGAACTGGATCGCGGCGCGGGTGATTGCCAGCGCGGCATCGGCGCAACGGGATTTGGCACGGCTCGCCGACAGCGCGCGTGTTTGTTCGTCCGGGGCGTCGTCGAGCTGGCGGATCACATCGCGCAGCACAGCGTCGGCCAACTCCTGCTGGATGTACAGATCGACGGCGCGATGTTGCAACGCCTGGAAACTGCCGATCGGTTTACCGAACTGTACCCGGGTTTTCATGTAATCCAGGCTCATTTCATTGGCGCGTTTCATGATGCCGACAAGTTCCGCCGAAGCCGTCACCGCCGCATGATCAAGTGCGCGATCCAGTGCTGCGCGCGCGGCGCGGCCGGAGGCCAGTACCTGTTCACGCGGCACCGTCACATCCTTGAGGGTCACGGTGCCGTAACTGCGACCGTCGGCCAAAGGCTGCTGAGCGGTACTGCAGCCTGTCGCACTACGCGGCACCCAAAGCAGCTGCAAACCGTCTGCGGCATTTGCAGTGACCAGATAACCGTCGGCCGCCTCGGCACCGATGACAAATTGTTTTTCGCCGCTGACGCGATAACCACCTTCGAACGGCGTCGCCGTCGCAGCCACCTGCAATCCGCCAAAGTCGTCGGCCTGCTCCTGCCAGGCCAGCACCGGCACGCATTCGCCGGTAGCGAGACCGGTCAGCAATTCGTCGCGCAGCGGACCCGCCGACTGTTCCAATACGCGCGCGGCCAGCACGGCCACGGCGGTGTACGGTTCCGGTGTCAGTGCAAGCCCGAGGCCCTCGGCCACAATCGCCGCCTCGGCCAACCCGAGGCCCAGACCGCCGCAGGATTCCGGCGCCAATACGCCCAGCCAGCCGAGTTCGGCCAGCTGGCGCCATTTTGCGCGGTCGAACTCCGCATGGGTTTGCGCCAATGCGCGCACACGCGGCAGGTCGGCGCCGCGTTTGACGAAATCACCGACGCTCTGCGCGAGCATTCCGGCGTGGCTGCTGTCTTCGCTGATGGTCATCT
>JBILYA010000240.1:0-4156 GCA_044378065.1 Burkholderiales bacterium
CTCGTCACTTCTGGATGCCGCTTGGTTAATCAGGGAATCAAGGCTTCAGGAAATCAGCGCCCGCGGCAATTTATTAACTTCATTTTAGGTTCACCACATTGCTTCACGATACTCAGCGCACTTTCACTTTACAGAAATACCCATTCTCCTGCCACGACCTACCGCACCATGCGGACCTGGATACCCCGCCCGCAGCCATATTCATACTACCGTCCGGCCGGGACGCAGATCGGGCTCCAGCGATTCGCGTTCATCAAACACGAAACAGTTGCCCTGCCAGTGACGGCCGTCGGTTTCTTCAAAATACTTCAGGATGCCGCCCTCCAGCTGCAATACGTTATGCAGCCCCATTTCATGCATATACAGCGCGGCTTTTTCACAACGGATACCGCCTGTGCAATAACTGACGATGGTTTTGTCCTGCAGCTCGGCCCTGTGGTCCTGCACCGCTTGCGGAAACTGGGTGAACTTCTGAATGCGCCAGTCAATGGCATTGCTGAATTTGCCGTAATCGACTTCGAAGTCATTGCGTGTATCGAGCATCACCACCGGCTTGCCGGCGTCATCACAGCCCTGATCCAGCCAGCGCGCCAGGGTTTTGGCATTCACCGCGGGCGCCCGCCCCTGCGCCGGGCAGATCGTCGGGTGATCCATGCGGATGATTTCTTTTTTGACTTTGACCTTGAAACGTTTGAACGGCACCTGCTCGGACCAGCTTTCCTTCGCCTGCAGTTCGGCAAATCCGGGGACGGCGCGCAGTTGCGCCAGCATGTCGCGACAGGGCTTTTCCGCTCCGGCTAGAAAAGCGTTGAGCCCTTCCGGCGTAATCAGCAGCGTACCCTTCACGCCCAGCGCCAGACCCGCCGCCTTGAGTGTTTCAAGCGTCGATTGCGGATCGGGTATCGGCCAGAAGCGGTAAGCGGCGAGGTTCAGGACGGGCATGTCATTCACCATGGTTTGCAAGCATAAGCGGTCTTGCCGGTGTCGTAACACCGGACATCCGCAGCGCCAAACAAAAAGCCGCCCGCAGGCGGCTTTGTGAAACTTTGGTGGAGTGGAGGAGGATCGAACTCCCGACCTTCGCATTGCGAACGCGACGCTCTCCCAGCTGAGCTACCACCCCGTAAAGAGGGCGGAATTCTACCTCCTTGGGTGGGAGGCGGCAAATAGCGCCCTGCCTTGAACATCAAGCCCCCCTACGGATACCAGGACATCGTGCCGCTGGCCAAAACCCAGCGCGTTCAGTTGCAGGAAGCGCGCAAGCTGCCGACACAGTTTCGCGGCCTCAGCGCATTTCCGCTGTCGTTCAGTGAATTTGCTCCGGCGGTCCGCGACTATCCGGCAGTGTTCATTTCCGGTGATGCCGGCAAATCCTTTGTGGCGATGATCCTGCTCGGCGTCGAAGCACAGCAGAATCTGTTCGTCGATGCCAACGATGTCTGGGATGCAACAACTTACCTGCCGGCCTATGTGCGCCGGCACCCTTTCTGCATGACAAGGGTGTCGGTCAACGGCCAGGAGCAGGCCGACCGCATTGCCTGCGTGGAAAAAAACGCACTGCAGGCTAAAGGCACCGTACTGTTCGACGACAAGGGCGAACCGCTCCCGGTATGGGACGGTCTGCGCAAACTGTTGTTTGAATTCGAAGCCGACCTCTCACGCAGTGAAGAGATGGCGCGCAAGCTGCAGGAACTGCAGTTGCTGGAACCCTTCTCGGCCCAGGCCCTGCCCAACGGCGAACAGGCGATTACGCTGACCGGCATGTATCGCGTCTCCGAAGAACGCCTGCACGCCCTGCCGGCGGAAACGCTGAAGGAACTGGCAGGCAACGGCGTGCTGGCGCGGATCTATCTGCACCTGCTGTCTCTGGGCAATTTTCAGCGCCTGCTCGATCGCCGCGCCGCCCGGCGCAGTCAGGTAAAGCCCGCGCCGAAAGTCAATCCGAAAAAACTGAACTGACGCGGATCAGCGCGGACGGGTCAGCGACCAGGCGAGCAGGCCGGCGCCGGCGAGAACCATCGGCAGCGACAGCCACTGGCCCATGGTCAGGCCGAGAGCAAGGAAGCCGAGAAAACTGTCGGGCTCGCGCGTGTATTCGACGCCGAAACGGAAAACCCCGTAGCCGATCAGGAACAATGCCGAGGCGGCGCCTCGCGGCCGCGGTTTCAGCGTGAACCAAAACAGCAGCACGAACAGCAGCAATCCCTCCAGCACGAATTCATAGAGTTGCGAAGGATGCCGGGCAATGCGGTCGACATTGGGAAACACCATCGCCCAGGGCAGATCCGTCGGTCGCCCCCACAGTTCAGCATTGATGAAATTGCCCATGCGGCCGGCGGCGAGCCCCAACGGTACGAGCGGCGCGATGAAATCGGTGATGCGCAGCCAGTCCTGACGGCGGCTGCGGGCAAACCACAGCATCGCAATCACCACGCCGAGAAAGCCGCCGTGGAAGGACATGCCGCCCTCCCATACAAAAAACACTTTCCACGGCGCAACCAGATAATCGCTGAACTTGTAGAACAATACATAGCCCAGACGTCCGCCGAGAATGGTGCCGAGAATGCCGAAAAACAGCGCATCGTCGAGATCGGCGCGCGTCCACACGCCGCCGGGATTGCGGTCAATGCGGTAACGGCCAAGGATCCAGATCAGGGCGAAACCGAGCAGATACATCAGGCCGTACCAGCGCAAGGCCAGCGGCCCGAGCTGCAGCGCCACGGGATCAAATTGCGGATGTACGAACATGGGGGGAATTGCAGGGGATACGATAAAATGAGCGGCCTATTATACGTGTCCCGCGTCGTCGCCCGGATAGCCGCCGCCGTCGCTTTCAATGGAGAATTTTCATGCCGCTCAATAAACGCAGCCAGTTGATCACCGCCGGTGTCGCGCGCTCGCCCAACCGGGCCATGCTGCGCGCCGTGGGATTCGGCGACGGCGATTTCAAGAAACCCATCGTCGGCGTCGCCAACGGCCATTCGACGATGAACCCCTGCAACGCCGGCATCCAGCCGCTGGTCGATCGTGCGATGGACGCGCTGAAATCCGCAGGCGCGATGCCACAGGTCTTCGGCGTGCCGACCATTACCGACGGCATCGGCATGGGCACTGAGGCCATGAAATATTCGCTGGTGTCGCGTGAAGTCATCGCCGACTGCATCGAAACCTCGGTCAATGGCCAATCCATGGACGGCGTGCTGGTCTGCGGCGGCTGCGACAAGAACATGCCGGGCGGCATGATTGCGATGCTGCGCATGAACGTGCCGGGCATCTATGTCTACGCCGGCACCATCAAGCCCGGAAAATGGAAAGGTCAGGACCTGACCATCGTCAGCGCCTTCGAAGCGGTCGGCTCCTACGCCGCCGGCAAGATGAGCAAAGCGGATTTCATCGGCATCGAAAAAAATGCCTGCCCTTCGGTGGGCGCCTGCGGCGGCATGTATACCGCGAACACGATGTCCTCTTCATTTGAAGCCTTGGGCATGAGTATCCTCGGGTCCTCGCAAATGGCCTCACCCGATCCGGAAAAAGCGGATTCGGCTGCTTATTCTGCAAAAGTGCTGGTCAACGCGATCAAGCAGAACATCCGCCCGCGCGACATCGTCACCCGCAAGTCGATTGAAAACGCGGTGGCGTTGATCATGGCCACCGGCGGCTCGACCAATGCGGTGCTGCACTTCCTTGCCATCGCGCATGCGGCGCAGGTCAAGTGGACCATCGACGACTTCGAGCGCATGCGCCGCAAGGTGCCGGTGCTGTGCGATCTCAAGCCCTCGGGCCGTTATGTCGCGGTGGACTTCCATCGCGCCGGCGGCGTGCCGCAAGTGCTGAAAATGCTGCTGAAGAACGGGCTGCTGCACGGCGACTGCATGACCATCACCGGCCGCACGATGGCGCAGGAACTGAAAAACATTCCCGATGCGCCGCGCGCGAATCAGGACGTGATCCGCCAGTGGTCCAACCCGATGTACAAACAGGGCCACCTTGCCATTCTGAAGGGCAATCTCTCGCCCGAGGGCTGCGTCGCCAAGATCACCGGCCTGAAGTCGCCGAAGATCACCGGACCGGCACGCGTGTTCGACTCTGAAAATGCCTGCATGAAGGCAATCATGGCGAAGAAGATCAAGGCCGGTGACGTCGTTGTCATCCGCTA
>JBILYA010000001.1:0-36480 GCA_044378065.1 Burkholderiales bacterium
CGACGACGCGTTGATTGAACTGCATCTGCGCAACTACGGCGGTCCGTTCAGCAGGCATGTTTTCACGCAGATGAAAGAAAAAGACATCCTGCGTTTTGAAGGACCGCTCGGCAGTTTTTATCTGCGCGAGGACAGCAGCAAACCCGTCGTGCTGCTTGCGGGCGGCACCGGCTTCGCGCCGATCAAGGCCATCATCGAACATGCAATCCACAATCAGCTGAAGCGGCGCATCATTCTTTACCGCGGCGCTCGCCGGCCGGCCGATCTTTATCTCAATGAGCTTCCGGAAGGCTGGCAGCGCGACCATGCTGTCGCTTACGTGCCGGTGTTGTCCGATGTTGCAGACGGCGATGTCTGGAACGGCCGCCGCGGCCTGGTGCATCAGGCGGCGATGGAAGACCTGCCCGATCTATCGGGCTACGAGGTTTACGCCTGCGGCGCACCCGCGATGGTTGAAGCGGCCCGCCGGGATTTCACCACGCGCTGCGGTCTGCCTGAAGCCGCGTTTTATGCCGACGCATTCACGCCGGCAGTGCCCGCAACAAACTGATTTTCAGAGCAGTTGCCGGCGGCGTCCGCCGCTGGCGCGCTTGAGCTGGCCGACCGCGAGCTCAAGGCTGGCGCGATAGTGTTTGCGCGCGTCATCGACGCGCTCCAGCCGGTCATGCAGCTGCGCGAGTTCCAGATGCGCCGAGTACGTCGGCTCCACCGCAACACTCGCCTCGAAATAACTCTGCGCTTTGCCCCACAGCTGCTGCCGCGCACACAGACGCCCCAGCGTCAACAGCAGCGCACCGTCCTTGCGGTGTTCGCGCAGCCAGCGCTCGGCGCGCTCGATCTGGCGCAAGGCATTGGCCGATCCGCACTCGCCGTACAATGTCACCAGTCCGCCGTCCCAATCGGCATCCAGGCTGCTTTCAATGATGGCGACGGCTTCGTCACCAAGCCCCAGGACGTTAAACGCCGCGGCTGCAGCGGCTGCAACCGATGTTTGGCGGCGATAACGTTCCGGCAGGCGTTTCCACAGGTCCTTTAATCCGCCGGCATCACCGGAGCGCCGCTCCAGCAATTGCCGCCAGGCATGACGACGCTCCACATCCGCCTGATCGGCACTGAACACGCCGCGCTTTTCCAGCTGATCAATCAATGCCGGCGCCAGATCCCATTGCCCGATGCGCTGCCTCGCGCGCAATTCAAGACGCAGCGCCGCCGTATGTTTGACGGGCAGCAGGGCCAGCGTCGCCAGCGCTTCTTCCGGCCGCCGGTCATCCAGCAGCATTTGCGCTTTGCTGACTACGGTCATCACATCGGGACGCCCTGCCTCGGCACTCAAGCGCTCCAGATAACCGTCGCGCCGGCCGTGGGCCCGCAATCCGTGTGCAGCCTGGGCGGCCACCACGATTCCGATGTCGGCAGGAGCACCCTGCTCGACCGCACGTGCCGCGGTTTTTTCGGCACGCGCATATCGTCCGGAAAAAAACTCGCGAAGGGATTCAAGCATCGTGCCGTAAGCCGCGTCGCGGCGACGTGTTTCCCGGAACCGCGCCACGCGCGACGGCAGCTCAACCGCGGTGATCAGCAGGCGCAGCAGCAGATAGCCGGCAACAAAACCGAGCACAATCAGCACGATGGCAAAATTCAGCGACAGCTCGACGCGCTGTCCGGGCAGCGCGATCAGCACATAACCGGGGTTGAGGTCGGCCAGCAGGGTCAAGCCTGTCGCCAGCCCGCACAGCCCGAGTATCCAGATCAGCCAGCGCATCGCCGTCGGCTCAGTTCGACGTCTTGGCGCGCGGCAGGCGCAGCTTGCGCAGCGCTTCCAGCGTTTCGGCGAGATCGGGAATGTCGACCTGCACCTGCGCCGCCTGGAGTTTGCGCAGCGTACCGGTCATCGCGGTCACCGCCGGATCACCTTTTTCAAAATGCTTCTCCAGCAAACCCTGGGCGGCGCGCAGATCGACCTGATAACTCTTGGTATCGCGCGACAGCAGGGCGACGCGGGCGCCGACCAGACGCAGCTTGAGATTTTCACGAAGGAAAAAAGCCTGGTCCGGCGCCAGCAGAGCCGCGTCCTGCACGCCGGTGCGCTGGATGCGCACCAGTTGCCGCAATTCCCGCCACACTTCGCCGAGCACCCGCTCCCAGGCCGGCGCATCTGCAGCCGGCATCGCCGGGGCGGACTTCTCGGGTTTGGCATGGGCATCCATCGCCAGCGGCAATTTATCCACGGCGGCAATGACGTCATCAAGACGGGCGCTGGAGCCGTAGATGTCGACCAGCGGCAGGCCCTTGAGCTTTTCAATATCGCGGGCCAGTGCGCGGCGCAAAGCGGCATAGCGCGGCTGATCCATGCGCTGCAGACGCGCTTCCGCATTCTCCAGGCCGATCAGCGCCGCCCGCACATTCGCGGCAATCTGCAGTTGCTGGCTGGCGAGCAACACCGATTGCTCGATATCGGCAAAAGCCCAGTCATCGCGATTGCGCGACAGCTCCTGATACAACGTCTCCAGCGCGACCTGCTGGCTTTGTGACTCGGCCAGCTTCGCTTCGAGCACGCCCAGCTTGACCTCCGCCTCACGCAGCGCCGTCGCAGCCTGTGTGGCACGTGCACCGGCTTCCTTATTCTGGGTTTCCATTTCGGAGAGCCGGCGCGCAAGATCGCGGCGCAGCGTGTCTTCGGCGCCGCGGTTCTGATACCACTGGTAGGCCGAAAAAAGGGCCACCAGTACGGCAAGCGCCAGGGCCAGTGTCGCCAGACTGCCGCCGCGACGCGGTTCCGCAGCGGGATTTGCAGTTCCGGCCGCGTCCTTTACCGCTGTTTCCACCGGAGGAATTTCACGCTCATTCATGACGCGGAGGATAGCATGCGCATTGCGGTGCTAAGTGCGGCCAAAGTGGCGCAACAACGCATCCATCAAACCGTCATCGCCGGGCGCAGTCTCGATGACATGGCGGCAACCCAGTTCACGCGCCACAGCGGCAATCCGCGGATGCGGCGCAAAAAGCGGGGTCTGCTGCAACAGCGGCTGGCCGGACGGGCCGACCATCGCAAACAAATTGCGCATGCCTTCGCTGCTGGTGATGGTCACGGCATGCAAGGCATTGCCGGCCCAGGCCTGCAGCAGCGGGGCCGCAGCGGCATCGGGCCGGGCACGGCGATAACATTCGACATAGTCCACCTGAGCACCACGCGCGGTGAGAGTATCGCCTAGCAATTCGCGTCCACCGTCACCGCGGAAAATGACAACGCGCTGACCGGCCACTGCCTGCAGTTCAGGCAGTGCCAGCAGATGTTCACTGTCAAAATGGCGATCCGGCGCAAGAACGCCGGAAACGCCAAACCGTTCGAGTTCACGGACACTGCCCTTGCCGATGGCGGCGACGCGCATCGCTGCGGGCCATTGGCGACGTGCGATGACCTGCTTCATCGCCCGCACCACCGCATTGGGACTGATGAACACGGCGAGCTGATAGTCATCAAGTCTGGCGATGACATCGATCAGCGGCTGAAGATCCGGCGGGTCGATAATTTCCAGCACCGGAAACAGGATGGCCTGGCCTCCGGCCGTATGAATGCGCCCGGCCAGAGGACCGGACTGCTGCGCGGGACGGGTGACCAGGATGCCGCGGCCGGCCAGCGGAGCAGCAACGGCAGTCATCACGGATGCGCGAGCGCCGAAAGAATATCGGCAGCGCCGCGGTCTTTGAGTTCGGTGGCCAGCGCCAGACCGACGACCTCGGCGGTTTCGGGTGCGCCTGAGGCTTCGCCGCGGATGACCTGCGAACCGTCCGGCTCACCGACCAGCCCGCGCAGGCGCAGCTCCCCGCCGGCGATTTCGGCAAAACCGGCGAGCGGCACATTGCAACTGCCGGCCAGCGCGCGGGAAAACGCGCGTTCCGCCAGCACACATTGCCGCGTCGGCGCATGCACCAGCGGCGCCAGCAGATCAAAGACGTCTTTGCGGTCTTCGCGACATTCAATGCCGAGCGCACCCTGGCCCACCGCCGGCAGGCTTTCTTCCGGCGTCAGCAATGCGGCGATGCGATCGGCCAGACCCAGTCGCTTTAATCCTGCGGCGGCGAGAATGATCGCGCCGTACTGACCTTCATCGAGTTTGCGCAGGCGGGTCTGCACATTGCCGCGCAACGGCTCAATCTGCAGCTGCGGAAAATTCGCGCGCAGCTGGCATTCGCGGCGCAGGCTGGACGTGCCGACGCGACTCCCCGCGGGCAATTCGGCAAGACTGCGGTAATCGTTGGAAACAAAGGCATCGCGCGGATCAGCGCGTTCCAGCGTCGCTGCCAGCGCAAAGCCCGGCGGCAGATGCATCGGCACATCTTTCATCGAATGCACGGCGAGATCGGCGCGGCCGTCAGCCAGCGCATCTTCGAGTTCCTTGACGAACAAGCCCTTGCCGCCGATCTTGGCCAGCGAAGTACCGAGATTGCGATCGCCTTCGGTGGTCATGCCGAGGATGGATACCGTGCGCTGCGGATATAATCGTTGCAGTTCCGCCTGCACATGTCGGGCCTGCCATAACGCCAGTGCAGATTCCCGCGTGGCGATCACGATCGAACCGGCTTCACGCCGGGGATTACTCCGCATCATATTCTCTGTATCATATTGATTATATTGAATATTTTAAGCCGCTTTTGTTTTCTGATTGTAACATGCGCACTGCTCGGCGCCGCACCGGCGATGGGCCAGCTGCAGCAGGCCGATGACCTCGATCAGGTTGCGGCGGAGGCACGCGCCAAACGCATACCCGTACTGATTGCCTTCATGCAGCAGTCCTGTCCTTATTGCGCGATTGCGCGAAAGAATCATCTTCTGCCGATTCAGGCCGACCCGCAGTGGGGCAAGCGGGTGCTGATTCGTGAAGTGGATGTCGACCGCAACACGGCGCTGCGGGATTTTGCCGGTGCCCCCACCACACATCGCGCCTTCGCCCGAATTCATCAGGTGCAAAAAGTGCCGACGCTGATCGTCTTTGACGCCGACGGCAAACCCGTGGGCTCTCCGCTGGTCGGATTGCTCACCGAAGATTTTTACCGGCTCTATATTGAACAGGCCATTGAGAACGGTCTGACCAAAATGCGCGGCCGCTGAGCGCGCTCAGCGCGCCAGCTCTCGCACGATATGCTGCTGGCGGCGGCTCACCGGAATGCGTTCCTCGAGCCCGGCCAGGAGGACCTGCCAACCGCCTTCACCGGCCTCCGCACCGATGCGTTCGAAACCGCGGATCGCCGCACGAGAAACCAGGCAGTTACGGTGCACGCGCACAAAACGCTCGGCAAATTCCTGTTCCAGTCGCGTCAGCGACTCCTCAATCAGATGTTCACGTTCAGCCGTGCGTACCGTCACGTATTTCAGTTCGGCGCGCAGATACAGGATATCGCTGACAGGGATCAGATGAACCCTGCCACGTTCGGCGGCGCTGAGACAGGTTCGGGGCGCTTGCTGCAACTCGCGCAGTACCCCGGCCCGGGGCGTTAGCGTGCCCGCCGCCCGCGTCAACGCTTCCTGCAGCCGCGCCGCGCGGATCGGCTTCAGCAGGTAATCCACTGCGTGCAGTTCAAAGGCGCGGATCGCATACGCGTCGTACGCCGTCGTGAAAATGACCGCGGGCGGGCGCTCCAGCTGCTGCAGATGCTGCGCCACCTCGACGCCGTCCATGCCGGGCATGCGCACATCGAGCAACACCACATCGATGCCGCCCGTCGCCGCAGCTTCCAGGGCCTCGCGACCGGTTGCGACTTCTGCCACCACCGCCACCGGCAGCGTATCGCCGATATCGGCCAGCAGATCGCGCATGCGGCTGCGCGCCGGCGCCTCATCATCGACGATCAGCACGCGCAGTGGGGCTGCGTTCATGTGTGCCCCGCTTTCACCGCTTTGCCTTCACGCTTTGCCTTCACATAAGGCATCGACATGCGCACCTCATACAGATTGTCGCCCACCCTTGTGGTCAATTCGGCGGCCACATCGAAATGCAGCTGCAGCCGTTCACGGATATTGCCCACCGCCATTTTGTTGCCGCCATGGTGTGCTCCGGTAACGCGGTAGGGATTCCGCAGCACCACATGCAGGCGGTCGCGTACCGCATAGATATTGATGCTGACCACGCCGGGCGTCTCGCTCGGTTCGATACCGTGATACACGGCGTTTTCCAGCAACGGCTGTAATGCCAGCGGCGGCACCAGCGCATCACCCGGCATCTTGTCGATGTGCCACTCGATCTGCAAACGGTCTCCGAGCCGCAGCTGTTCCAGATCCAGATACTGCCGGCACAGCTCGATTTCATCGGACAGGGGCGCGAGCTCGCGGTTGTCTGCCATCAACGCGCGGAACAGCCCGGCCATGTCTTCCAGCGCGGCTTCCGCGCGGCGCGGCTGCTGACGCACCAGTGACAGCACGGCATTGATGCTGTTGAACAAAAAATGCGGGCGGATGCGCGCCTGCAGTGCCTGTAACCGGGCTTCCGCCAGCGCCGGCGACAGGGCGCGTCCGCGCAGGTCGAAATACGCCAGCAGCATCACGGTCACCAGCAGTACCACCACCAGCCAGCGCGTCAGCGAAGCCGGATCGACCATCAGCAGCCAGTGGCTGGCGTAATGCAGCATTGCCGTCAGCCCCGCTTCAATGGCAAGAACGGCTGCAGCGCCGACCGCATATGGCAAGCGCTGCAGTGTGCGGCCAAGCGCTGCCAGCACCAGCAGACTGAGAATCAACAACGGCACCACCAGCGCCGCGTTACCGGTGATCTGACGCGGCCAGTCGCGCAGATACTGCACCTGCAGCAGGGCTGCAAGCAGAACTGCGCCATTGACGATCAGCAGGATGCGCAGCAGGATCCCGAGGTTGCGGAAGTCCGGAAGAGCACCGGTGTGGGCGTTATGATTTATACTCAGCGCCATAGCCGTTTCATTCTAGCAGGCCCCACGCACAGGCCGTTCGCAACACCATGTCCGCAAAAGAAAAATCTCCCGCCAGCAGCAAACCCAGCGCGACCAAACCCTGGTCCGGCCGTTTCAGCGAACCCGTTGACGATCTGGTCAAACGCTTCACCGCATCCGTCGGCTTCGACCAGCGCCTTGCCGAATTCGACATTCAAGGCTCGATCGCCCACGCACGCATGCTGCGTGCCGTCGGCATCCTGACTGCCGCCGATCTCGAAGCCATCGAAAAGGGCCTGGCGAGCATCGGCGCCGAAATCCGCAACGGCACCTTCCCGTGGTCGCTGGACCTTGAAGACGTTCATCTGAATATCGAGAAACGCTTGACCGACATGGTCGGCGACGCCGGCAAGCGCCTGCATACCGGGCGCTCGCGCAATGATCAGGTCGCCACTGACGTACGGCTGTACCTGCGTGCCGGCATTGATCATGTGCAGACCCTGATCAAGGGCCTGCAGCGCGCGCTGCTCGATCTCGCGGAAAAACATACCGAAACCGTGATGCCGGGTTTCACCCACCTGCAGGTCGCGCAGCCGGTTTCATTCGCCCACCACCTGCTAGCCTATTACGAAATGCTGTCGCGCGATGCCCAGCGTTTTGCCGACTGCCGTAAACGCGTCAACCGCCTGCCGCTAGGTGCGGCGGCGCTCGCCGGCACCTCATTCCCGATCGACCGCCAGATGGTGGCCAAGGAACTCGGCTTCGACGGCGTCTGCGAAAACTCGCTCGACGCCGTGTCCGACCGCGACTTCGCCATCGAATTCGTCGCCGCCGGCGCGCTGACCATGACCCACCTGTCGCGTTTCAGCGAAGAACTGATCCTGTGGATGAGCCCGCGCTTCGGCTTCATCGACATTGCCGACCGTTACTGCACCGGCTCGTCGATCATGCCGCAGAAAAAAAATCCCGATGTCGCTGAACTGGTGCGCGGAAAGACCGGTCGCGTCAACGGCCATCTGGTCGCATTGCTGACCCTGATGAAAGGCCAGCCGCTTGCGTATAACAAGGACAACCAGGAAGACAAGGAACCGCTGCTCGATACCATGGACACGCTGCTGATGAGCCTGGCGGTATTTACCGGCATGGTTGGCGGCATCACGGTAAAACCCGACGCGATGCGCAAGGCGGCGCTGCAGGGTTATGCCACGGCAACCGATCTGGCCGACTACCTGGTCAAAAAGGGTCTGCCCTTCAGGGAAGCCCATGAAGCCGTTGCGCTCGCCGTGCGCCAGGCGGAAACGCGCGGCTGCGATCTCTCGGAAATGTCGCTGGATGACCTGCGGCAGTTCTCGCCGCTGGCCGGCCCCGATGTTTTTGAGGCACTGACGCTGGAAGGTTCGATGAAAAGCCGCAGCCATATCGGCGGCACCGCGCCGGCCCGGGTCAAGGCCGCCATCGCCAAGGCGCGAAAGGCCATCGCCTGAGCCCGCAGGGCATTTTCGTGCCCTGCAGACCCGTGTTTTCGCCACCTTTCCCGCCCTCCGGCGGGCCTTAATGTTGCCTTAATTCCCTGATCGCACACTGTCTCCGTCAATTGTTACGGAGCAGATGATCATGGATAAGCGATTCTCTTTCGGCATTGCACTGTTTGCTGTCGCTTTTGCGTGCAGCAACGGCGCAGGCGCTGCAACACCGGCTGAAATGCGGCAGGACTTTGCCGCTGCGGCCAAAGCCGCAACGCCGGGCTTCACCGGTCTGTCGGCCGCGCGCGGTGAGCAATTCTTCAAAACCACCCACGGCAAGGACTGGAGTTGCGCGACCTGCCATGGCGCGCGCCCGCTGAGCGACGGCAAACATGCCGTCACCGGGAAAGTGATTTCACCGCTGGCGCCGGTCGCCAATGCCAGCCGTTTCACCGATGCCGCCAAAACCGAAAAATGGTTCAAACGCAACTGCAACGACGTGCTCGGCCGCGAATGCACCGCTTCGGAAAAAGGCGATGTCCTCGAATACCTGCTGACCTTGAACAAAGGGTAATGCCATGAAAAACCGTCTTTCGTTCACACTCTTCTTCGTCTTCATCGGTCACCTGTCGATGACCGGCGCCGTACATGCCGATGACCTATTTGCCGGCAGCAATGCCAAATGGAAAGCTGAATGCGGCTCCTGCCATGTCGCCTATCCGGCGCAATTGCTGCCCGCGACGGCCTGGCAGCGCCTGATGAAAGGCCTGGACAAACACTTCGGCACCGATGCTTCTGTTGATGCGGCAACCGCAGCGGAAATCGGCACCTTCCTGAATCAAAATGCCGGCAGCAAACGCGGCATTGCCGGGGAAACCACGCTGCGCGTCAGCGAAACCGCCTGGTTACGGGGCGAGCACCGCAAAGTCGATGCCGCGACCTGGAAAAACCCCAAGATCAAAAGTGCGGCGAATTGTGCAGCCTGCCATACCGCCGCCGAGGCCGGCGATTACCGGGAACGCGGCATCCGCATTCCGCAATAGGAGATCAAGTCATGGCCAAACAATCGATACTGGTCTGGGATCTGCCCGTGCGCATTTTTCACTGGCTTCTTGCAGCCTGCTTCGTCGGCGCTTTTGCGACAGGCGACTCCGAGCGCTGGCGCGACATCCACATCATGCTCGGCTACACGATGTTGATCCTGATCGCCTTCCGCGTCCTGTGGGGTTTCGTCGGCTCGCGTTATGCCCGTTTCGGCGCCTTTGCTTTCGGTCCGGGCCGCGTCGCTCAATATCTGCAATCATTACTCGGCACAAAACCGGAACACCATGTCGGCCACAATCCCGCGGGCAGCTGGGCCAT
Organism: Burkholderiales bacterium; assembly: GCA_044378065.1. Lineage (GTDB taxonomy): Bacteria > Pseudomonadota > Gammaproteobacteria > Burkholderiales > SG8-41. The sequence continues at coordinate 9,723 of JBILYA010000001.1, forward strand.
CTATCTGCTGCTGGGTCTGGCATTGACCGCGGGTGTTACCGGCTATGCGACGCTGAATGAACTCGGAGGGGAATGGCTGGAGGAATTGCATGAAGGCGCCGCCAACGCGATGCTCGCCGTGGTGCTGGTGCATATCGCAGGGGTCATCGCCAGCAGCCTGCGCCATCACGAAAATCTGGTCAGGGGCATGATCACCGGCCGAAAAATCGGTGCTGTTGCAGAAGGCATCCGCAAGCCGCATCGCATTGTTGCGGTACTGCTGCTGGCAGGCGTGATCGGATTCTGGGTGTTCGGCAAGCCTTACATCATGCCGACAGGCACCGAGGTCGCAGCCGCTTCAACTGATGCAGGTCATGAAAACGATCCCCAGAGACGCTAGACTGGTCATATGCGCATCCTGCTGGTCGAAGATGATGAACTGCTCGGTGACGGGGTTGAAGCCGGCCTGAAACAGGCCGGCTACGCCGTCGACTGGGTACGTGACGGCGCAGCGGCAGAGCTGACGCTGCGCAACGGCGGTCACGATGCAGCCATTCTCGATCTCGGCCTGCCGCGCAAATCAGGCCTCGAAGTACTGGGACAGGCGCGCCGGGCCGGCAACCGCATTCCGGTACTGATCCTGACTGCACGTGATACCGTCGACGATCGCATCAAGGGTCTTGACGCCGGGGCCGACGACTATCTGGTCAAACCCTTCGATCTGCACGAACTGACAGCCCGACTGCGTGCGCTGATCCGCCGCGCACATGATGCGCCGGCGCCGGTGCTGCAGATTGCCGGCGTCGAACTCGATCCGTCGGCGCGGACGGTGCACTACGAAGGCAAGCTGCTCGACCTGCCGGCACGCGAGTTCGGATTGCTCCATGCCATGCTGCTCAACGCCGGACGCGTTTTGACTCGCGAGCAGCTGGGTGACGCACTTTACGGCTGGGGCGAGGAAATCGAAAGCAACGCCATCGACGTGCACATCCATCACCTGCGACGCAAGCTGGCGCCGGGCGTGATCCGCACCGTTCGCGGCGTCGGCTACATGATTGCCAAAGAATAAAATGCCGCAGACCGCCTATTCGCTGAAAAAGCGCCTGGTCATCGCACTGCTGACCCTGATCGGCGCGATCTGGTCGGGCATCGCGATTTACAGCTACCTCGACATCCGCCATGAAAGTGAGGAACTGCTCGACGCCCACCTGGCCCAGTCGGCCTCGCTGATCCTCGCCCAGGCCGAACATGCCATCGAGGAAATCGAGGTCGAACACGCACCGCAGTTCAAGGAGGGTCATCGGGTCGCCTTCCAGCTCTGGGAACGCGGCAAAAAACTGCGGCTGCATTCAAAAAACGCACCGAATACGCTGCTTTCAGCCACCACCACCGGTTTCAGCGATACCGTCATCAAGGGACAGGAGTGGCGTGTATTCAGTGCATGGACCCGGGATCACGAATATCTGGTACAGGTCGCGGAACGCATGGACTCGCGGCAGGACATCACCCATGCCATGACCCTGAATCTGCTGCTGCCGCTGCTGATCGCGCTGCCGATGCTCGGCCTGCTGGTGTGGATCGCCGTCGCCCAGTCCCTCAGTCCGCTGACGCGACTGGGCCATGAAGTCGCCCGGCGCGACGCGGCCAACCTCGAGCCCCTGCAACCGCAGGGCGCCCCCGGGGAAATCATGCCGTTGATCGACAACCTCAATACGCTGTTCGCACGCGTCGCGCGGCTGATCGAACACGAGCGTCGTTTCACGGCCGATGCCGCGCATGAACTGCGCACGCCGCTGGCCGCGCTGATGACACAGGCCCAGGTGGCCCGCGCCGCGACTGCAGACGCCGAACGCAATCGCGCGCTGGACAACGTCATCGCCGGCTGTGGCCGCGCCGCGCGCATCGTCGATCAGATGCTGACGCTGGCCCGGCTGGAGCCGGACACCGCATTGGGCACGCGCGACATGTTTGACCTGCATGCGCTGGCGCAGAGTGTGGTGGCCGATATCGCGCCGGCAGCGCTGCAACAGGGTGTGGAAATTGAACTTGGCGACTGCGCAGACGCTTCGATCTCGGGCAACCGCGACCTGATCCGCATCGCCTTGCGCAATCTCATCGACAATGCGGTTCGCTACAGCCCGAACAATACCCGGGTGGAGGTCATCATCAAAAAATCAGACGGCTTCGTATCCGCCAAGGTAATTGATCAGGGACCGGGCCTATCAACCGAGGACCGGCAGAAAGTCGGACAGCGGTTTTACCGGGTGCTTGGCAACAACGCAGCGGGCAGCGGCCTCGGGCTGTCGATTACCCGGCGTATCGCCGAGCTGCACGGCGGCAGCGTTGAACTGCAGGAAAACAAAACGGGCCCGGGTCTCACCGCCGAGTTGCGCCTGCCGCGGCAGGCGGCATCCGCCTAACCGTTGGCTTTCGGCGCCGCAGCGCTGGCCCGGACAATCAATTCGGTCGGCAGTTTGTTGCGTAATTCGACAGACCGGTCATCCAGCCGCGCCAGCAGGTGGTTGGCTGCATAAACGCCCATTTCCGCGGTCGGGAAACGCACCGTAGTCAGCGCCGGACTGATCAATGAAGCCATTTCCATGTCGTCAAAGCCGGTAATCGACACATCACCGGGAACCTTGAGCCCCTGCGCATGGCATTCTGCAATGGCGCCGATCGCCAGCACATCGTTGCCGCAGATCACCGCGGTCGGCCGTTCACCGCCATTCAGCATTTCGCGCAAACCTTCGCGGCCGCCGGTATGGGTGTACGGTTTTTCGATCACTGCGCCGGGGGACAGTACGATGCCACGCGCCGACAGCGCTTCACGCACACCGGCCAGCCGCTCCTGCGCGCGTTCGTTATGCGCGGTAATGCCCGAGACCATCGCAAAGCGGCGATGACCGAGATCCAGCAGATGGTTGGCAATGCAAATCCCGGCAGCACGATTGTCGAAACCAACGCAGGGATGGTTGCCGCTTTCATCGAATGCCCAGGTCAGCACGTACGGCAGGTTGTGCGATTCGAGCATGCGATAGATGTCAGGGTGGTGTGTGGTGCCCAGCAGCACCAGACCGTCAACGCCGCGCTCGATCAGCGTGCGGGTTACGCGGGCCTCGATGCCGGCATCAAAATCGTGACTGGCGAGCAGCAGCACATAACCGGCAGCATCTAACGTGCGCTGCAGCGCCTGGATGGTATTAGCGAAAATCGCGTTGTCGAGCGTCGGCACCACTGCGCCAATGGTGTGGGTGCGACGCGACGCCAGCGCACGTGCCGCGCCGTGCGCGACATACCCCAGCGTGCGCGCCGCCTGCTGCACGCGTTCCAGCGTACGCGCTTTGACCTTGTGCGGCAGGGTCAGCGCCCGCGATACCGTCGCCGTCGACACCTTGGCGAGTTTTGCAACATCCTCGAGACGGGCCGCCTTGCTGGATCGGGTCTTCATCGGATAAAAAAGCCGGCGCAGGCCGGCTTTTTCCTGAGTGGCACGGTGATCAGCGGTACTGCTTGGCGCTGAACTTGCGGTACTTGGCCAGCAGACGCTGCGGCTGACGGAAGGCATCACGCCGGAACGGGTCGCCCAGTTCCTGCGTCAGCATCATGTTGATCACCGTTGGCTTGTTGGATCGCACTGCTGCGCGCAGCGCATCGCCCACTTCGTCGACATGCTCCACCGTCAGGCCCTGCGCGCCCATGGATTCCGCAACGTCCGCGAAATTCGGGTTCTGCAGATTGGTGCCGAGGAAACGGTTTTCGAAATAGTCGATCTGGTTTTTCTTTTCCGCGCCCCACTGGCCGTTGTTGAACACCACGGCGATCGCCGGGATTTTTTCTCGGACACAGGTCATGACTTCATTCAGGCTCATGCCCCAGGCGCCGTCGCCGACGTAAGCAATCGCCGGACGGTCGGGACGGCCGACCTTGGCGCCCATGGCTGCCGGGAAGGCATAACCGCAGTTGCCGAAGCTCATCGCGGCGAGGAAAGAAGGCGCCTGCTCGAAATGCAGGTAGCTGTTCGACACCGAGCAAACGTTGCCGATGTCCGTGGAGACCATCGCGTTTTTCGGCATTGCGCGGGCCAGCGCGGCCAGCGCCTGGCGCGGTCCGATGCGCGTCTTGGTGTTCGGCGACGGCCATTTGTCGAGTTCTTCGGCCCAGGCTTTTTTCTCTTTCTGCACTTCGGCCAGCCGCGCCTTGTTCGGCGTCATCTTGGCGATCGCCTTGATGCGTTCGAGCAGCGCCACGGCCGCGTGTTTGGCGTCGCCGCAGATGCCGACCGTGGTTTTCTTGACCAGGCCGAGCATGCGCGAGTCAGCGTCGATCTGAATAATCTTGGCGTTTTTCGGCCAGTAATCGAGGCCGTGCTGCGGTAATGTGCCGAACGGTCCCAGTCGCGAACCCAGCGCGAGTACGACGTCAGCCTTCGAGATCAATTTCATTGCCGCCTTCGATCCCTGATAACCCAGCGGACCGCAGCACAGCGGATGGCTCGCCGGGAAGGAGTCGTTGTGCAGATAGGAGTTCACCACCGGCGCGGTCAGATATTCGGCCAATGCTGCGCATTCCTTGATACCGCCGGCCATGATCACGCCGCCGCCGGACAGAATCACCGGGAACTTGGCCTTGGCCAGCATGCGTGCCGCCGCATCCAGCGACTCAGGACCGCCGGCGCCGCGCTCCAGCTTGTGCGGCTGCGGAATCTCGTATTCGCCTTCGCCGTAGAAATAGTCACGCGGAATATTGACCTGCACCGGACCACGTTCAGCCATCGCGATGTCAAAGGCGCGACCGGTCAGCTCGGCAATACGCAGCGGCGAATTGACGTGCACCTGCCATTTGGTGATTTTCGAGAAAATCGGCATCTGCTCGGTTTCCTGGAAACCGCCCAGACCCATCGACAGGCTGCCTGATTCCGGCGTCACGCAGACCACGGGCGAATGCGCCCAGTAGGCGGCGGCAATACCGGTGACGAAGTTGGTGATGCCGGGGCCGTTTTGCGCGATGCAAACGCCGTGCTTGCCGGTCACACGCGAATAGCCGTCGGCCATGTGCGCAGCATTCTGTTCGTGTGCCACTGAAAGAAAACGGATCCCTGCCAGCGGAAACAGGTCATGGGCATCCATATAGGCCGAACCGACGATGCCGAAGGTGTCTTTGACGCCCTGCGCCACCAGCGTTTCGACAAACGCCTCGGAGGGGGTCATGCGGATCTTGCCGCCGGCCTTGGCGGTATTCTTGTTGTCTGACATCGAGCTCATTGGGAATTTCCTCCGGATATAGAAGCGCGCCGTGCCCGTCTGCTTCGCGGACTGCGGCAACCTGAAAGACCTGCCTTCCCGGTCATGGGTCGCTCCGGGAGTCACGAATGATACGATGCCCCGCCATTGCGTGTAAACGCTTGCATGAAGAATGGTAAACCGTTGTTTTTAAATGGGATTGTTGTCGGTGGCGGGAATTCGCCCCAAGTACCAAGCCCTTGTTTTGGCAGTGATTTCATGACCTCCGGCGGCTCAAGTTACAATCACCGCGACGCCATGATATCCAGCGCCACCCCTGCCGTTTTCCCCGGAGCACCATTGAACGCCCCCGTTGAAGGTCATCGTCTGCCAGTCATGGCCGACACAGAAGCACTCGCCCGACAGTTATCACAGCGCATTTCCGGAGAGGTCCGCTTCGACGCCGGCGCCCGCGCCGCCTACTCGGCAGACGCCTCCAACTACCGCCAGATTCCCATCGGCGTGGTGATCCCGCGCAGCATCGACGACATCGTCACCACGCTGGATATCTGCCGCGAGCACGGCGTGCCGATCCTTCCGCGCGGCGGCGGCACCTCGCAGAACGGCCAGTGCGTCAACGTCGCCGTGGTCATCGACACCACCAAATATCTGAACCGCGTGCTGTCGGTTGATCCCGCAACGCGCACGGCGACCGTCCAGCCCGGTACCGTGTGCGACGCACTGCGCGACGCTGCGGAAGAACATGAACTGACCTTCGGCCCCGACCCGGCGACGCACAGCCGCTGCACGCTCGGCGGCATGATCGGCAACAACTCCTGCGGCGCGCATTCGGTGATGGCCGGCAAAACCGTCGACAACATCGAGACGCTGGACATCATCACCTACGACGGCCTGCGCCTGACCGTCGGCCCCACCAGCGAAGATGAACTGGTGCGCATCATCCGTGCCGGCGGACGCCGCGGCGAAATTTACGCCCAGCTGCGCGACCTGCGCGACAAATACGCCGACCTGATCCGCAAGCGTTTTCCGAAAATCAAACGCCGCGTCTCCGGTTACAACCTCGATCAGCTGCTGCCGGAGAACGGTTTCAACGTGGCACGTGCGCTGGTCGGCACCGAAGGCACCTGCGTATTCACGCTGGGTGCGAAGACGCGACTCGTTGACAGTCCGCAATCGCGGGTCATTCTGGTGCTGGGCTTCCCCGACATCTACCTCGCCGGCGACGCCGTACCGCAGATCCTGCCGTTCAAACCAATCGCCACTGAAGGCCTCGATGAACGCATCATCGGCGGCCTGCTGGAGCGTGGACTGCGCAAAGATGACATCAAGCTGCTGCCCGCTGGCAATGCCTGGATCATGATCGAGTTCGGCGCTGACACCATAGACGGCGCCACCGCACAGGCTCAGGCACTGGTGGATCATTACGCCGGCATGACCGACGCCAAGGTCAAACCCTCCTCTTGGCTGATCACCGATCCGGCGATGTGCGAACGCGTGTGGACCATCCGCGAAACCGGCGCCTCGGCCACTGCGCTGACCATTCACCCCAATGAACCCGATCCTGTTGTCGGCTGGGAAGATGCCGCGGTTGATCCGCTGCGCCTCGGCGATTACCTGCGGGAATTCCAGGCACTGGTCGACCGCCACGGTTACCAGACGTCGCTGTACGGTCATTTCGGCGATGGTTGTATTCATGCCCGCATAACCTTCAACACCCGCACCGCCGAAGGCATCAAGGTTTGGCGCAGCTTCCTGCGCGCAGCCGCCGAACTGGTTGTGAAATACGGCGGCTCGCTGTCCGGCGAACACGGCGACGGCCAGGCGAAGGCCGAGTTTCTGCCGATCATGTACGGCGAAGAACTGATGCAGGCCTTCCGAGAATTCAAGGCAATCTGGGATCCGCTGAACCGGATGAATCCGGGCAAGGTCATTGACCCCTACCGCGCCGACGAGAACCTCAAATACGGACCGGACTACAAACCGGCACGCCCGGTCACGCAATTCGCCTACGCCAGCCTCGAAGGCAAAGGCTTCAACCGCGCGATCGAACGCTGTGTCGGCATGGGCAAATGCCGCGCCCATGAAGGCGGCGTAATGTGCCCGAGTTATCGCGCGACGCGGGAAGAGCGCTTCTCCACACGCGGTCGCGCCCGCCTGCTTGGCGAAATGCTGCGCGGCGAAATCATTCACGACGGCTGGCGCAATGAAGCCGTGCGCGAAGCCCTCGACCTCTGCCTCGCCTGCAAAGGCTGCAAGAACGATTGCCCGACGCATACCGACATGGCCACCTACAAGGCCGAGTTCCTGCATCACCATTATCTCGGCAGGCTGCGCCCGGTGCAGGCTTACACCATGGGCTTCATCAACCGCTGGGCGAAGCTGGCCTCGGTCGCCCCGCGACTCGTCAATCTGCTCGCGGCGACACCGGGCCTGTCCGCGTTGATCAAAGCCGCCGGCGGCATGGCGCAGCAACGCCACATTCCCCGATTCGCCCGCCGTACTTTCCGCAAATGGTTTTCGCGCCGGCGCGCGCCGGAAACAACCGGTCAGCGCGGCCGAGTCATCTTGTGGGCCGACACCTTCAACAACCATTTCGAGCCCGGCTCCGCCGCCGCTGCGGTCGAAGTACTGGAAGCACTCGGTTACACGGTCAGCATCCCGCAACAGCAGCTCTGCTGCGGCCGTCCGCTGTACGATTTCGGCATGCTCGACACTGCGCGTGCCTACCTGCGAGAAGTCATGGATGCGCTCGCCAACGATATCAGCGCCGGCGTGCCGGTGATCGGCCTCGAACCCGCCTGTCTGTCGGTATTCCGCGACGAACTCCCCAATCTGTTCCCGGACGATGCGCGGGCGGCAAAACTGGCGAAACAATGCCATCTCTTCAGCGACTTCCTGATGCGCATCAACGACTGGGACGCGCCGCAACTCGGCGGCGCCGCGCTGGTGCATGGCCACTGCCACCAGAAAGCGGTGTTCGGCATGACCTCGGAAATGGCGCTGCTCAAACGCCTGGGCATCCGTGCCACGGTGCCGGAATCCGGCTGCTGCGGCATGGCCGGCGCCTTCGGCTTTAACGCCAAACATTACGACGTCTCGAAGAAAATCGGCGAAAGCGCATTGCTTCCCGCTGTGCGCGCCGCCGATGAACACACCATGATAATCGCCAGCGGCTACAGCTGCCGGGAACAGATTTCGCAGGGTTCGGAACGCCAGGCGCTGCATATCGCCGAAGTGGTCGCGCTGGCGCTCAACCGCGCACGTGACCACGCTGCGCACTGATCCGTGACCGGTCTCGAAACGCTGTCGCCGTGGGTGATCGTCTACGTTGCGATCGTCATTGCCGTCGCCGGCTGGATCCAGGGTGCGCTCGGCCTGGGCTTCCCGATGATCGCCACGCCGCTGATCGCCGCGGCAACCAATATGCAGTTCGCGGTGGTCATGGTGGTAATTCCCTGCATTGCCACGGTCATCGTCAGCATCCTGCGCAGTCCCGGATCCGCCGGCGTGGTGAAGCGATTCTGGTGGATATCCATCGTGGCACTGCTTGGCGCCGCCGTCGGCGCGCGGCTGTTCGTCATGTTTCCGGGATTCCCTTACGCGCTGCTGCTGGCCGGCGTGATCCTGTTCTATCTCAACCTCGACCGTCTCGGACTGTCAGAGTGGCCGATCATGAAGCGCAACGAAAAGAAATTCGGCCTGCTGTTCGGATTTCTCGGCGGGCTCAGTGAAACCACCGCCAATATCGCGGCGCCGCCGCTGATCATCTATTACCTCGGCATCGGCCTGCCGCCGCTGATGCTGGTACCGGCAATGAACATTTCCTTCTTTGTCGGAAAATCCACGCAGCTCGCAACGCTGATGGCCAGCGGCATCGCCACACCGATGCACTGGCTGGTCACGCTGCCGCTGGCGGTGATCGCCACCATCGCCAGCCTCTACGGCTCGCGCGTGCGCAGCCGCATCGACGGAGAAACTTACCGCGTCTGGATGAAGCGCCTGCTGCTGACCATGGCGATGATTCTTCTGGCGCAGGTCGCCTGGCGCCAGCTGCTGGCGTAAAAAAAGCCGGCGCAAGCCGGCTTTTTCATCAAGGCTGAAACATCAGCCCTGCAGGATCTTCTTCAGTTCACCGCTCTGATACATCTCGGTCATGATGTCGGAACCCCCGACGAATTCGCCATTGATGTAGAGCTGGGGAATGGTCGGCCAGCTGGCGTATTCCTTGATGCCCTGGCGAATCTCCGGATTCTCGAGCACGTTGACGGTAAACAGCTGGCTGACGCCGCATTCGCGCAGGATGTTCACTGCGTTCGCTGAAAAACCGCACTGCGGAAAATCAGGTGAACCCTTCATGTAGAGCACGACCTTGTTGCCGGTCACTTGTTTCTTGATTTCATCTAAAGCGGACATGGATAACTCCGGAATTATGCTTAAGCTAATACCTGATTAAAACTATCGGGTATAAGTTTACCGATGCCTGCTGAAACGGTCAAGCTGACCCAGTCAATCCTTCGTGTTCAACGCCGCCAGCAAGGCCTGCGGCATCAGACTCGCACCGAACACTTCGAGCGCGGCGGACTCCATCAGTTCCGCCTCCCAGCTGAACCAGCGACCGACGCTGTCCGGCTGTTGATGCGTCGCGTCGCACAGCGCAGGATCCGTCACCACGAGCAGCTTGCGACAGACATTGGGACGGAATTCATAAACCGTACACGCACCGTCTGCACCCAGAAACACGCAGGCCCTGTCGGCCTGCGGCTGCAGACGCCAGTTTTCTACAGTGCTGGCGCTTTGGCGCAGCAGCCGCTCACGATCCAGTTCACGTCCGGCTTTATGCATGGCGTCGATCAGCAGCGCAGCTTCCTGCGGCCAGATTTCGACCGGCTCATGGCAGCAATGGCTGCAGCCCTTGCCACAGCGAATGCCTTCACTGCCCGCATCTTTCGCCAGATCCCGGGTCAGCAGGGCATCCATCTCCGCATGCACTTCCTGCGCCTGCGCGGATGCGTCCTGTTGCCCGTTACTGCGGAAACGACCGGTATAACGGTCATAGATCGCGCGCAGGTATGCTTCTTTTTTCTGGTCACGCGCGCTGCGATTCGCAGCGTCCCGGCTCCCGTCGCTCACACAGTCACCCCGGGCATCACAGTAGCCTTCCGCCGCTGACCCGGTGGATGCCGGCCAGATCGCGTGCGGAAAACACGTCGCCAAAACCTGCCTCGCGCAGCAGTACGGTGCAGGCTTCTGACTGATCATGGCCGTGTTCACACAACAGCCAGCCGCCCGCCAGCAGATGCGCCGGCGCTCCTGCGACGATGCGCCGGAGATCATTCAGTCCGTCATCACCCGAGGCCAGCGCGGAGCGGGGCTCGAAACGCAGATCGCCCTGCTGCAAATGCGCATCCGCGGAAGCGATGTACGGCGGATTTGAAACAATCAAATCATATTGTTTGTCACCCACCGCGGCATACCAGTCGCTGCACAGCAAGGTGGTATTGGCTGCAGCATAGCGATGGGCATTTCCGCGGGCGACGTCGAGCGCTTCTGCCGAGGCATCCACCAATGTCACCCGGCACCGCGGCCTTTCGGCAGCGATGGTCACGCCGATACAGCCGCTGCCGGCACCGAGATCCAGGACTTCGCCGCCATCCGCCGGCAGACGTTGAAGCGCCAGTTCGACCAGCAATTCCGTATCCGGCCGCGGAATCAGCACCGCGGGAGTCACCACAAACTCGCGGCCGTAAAACTCGCGATGTCCGGTCAGGTAAGCCACCGGCTCGCCGGCGGCACGACGCGCAATAAGTAGCCCGTAGTTCGCGGACTGAGCGACCGTCAGCTCGTCATCGCCATGCGCAATCAGCCAGGCCTCGTCACACTGCAGCACATGACGCAGCAGTACGCGGGCCTCCAGCCGGCCGATGACCTGCTGCGCTTCCGCCAGTGCCGCTGCAATCGTCACGAAGCGCCCTTGTCCAAACCGTTAAAGATTTAATCGACCGCGAGATCCGCCAGCAGCTCGGCCTGATGCTCGGCGGCGAGCGCGTCGACCAGATCATCGATATCACCATCGACAATCTGCGCGATCTTGTACAGCGTCAGATTGATACGGTGATCCGTAACCCGGCCCTGCGGAAAGTTATAGGTGCGGATGCGTTCGGAACGGTCGCCGCTGCCGATCAGCGATTTGCGTGTCGCCGCCTCTTTCGATTGCTGCTCGCGCGTCTGCTTGTCTTTCAGCCGCGCGGCAAGAACGGCCAGCGCGCGCGCCTTGTTCTTGTGCTGCGAACGGTCGTCCTGACATTCAACGACCAGCCCGGTCGGCAGGTGCGTAATGCGAATTGCCGAGTCGGTCTTGTTGACGTGCTGTCCGCCGGCGCCGGATGCGCGGAAAGTGTCGATGCGCAGTTCGGCGGGATTAAGCACAATTTCACCGACCTCATCGGCTTCCGGCATCACCGCCACCGTGCAAGCCGAGGTGTGCACACGGCCCTGGGTCTCGGTCACCGGCACGCGCTGCACGCGATGGCCGCCGGATTCAAATTTCAGTTTTGAATAGGCACCGTTGCCGATGATGCGCGCGATGATCTCGCGATAGCCGCCGAGATCGGATGCGCTCTCCGAGATGATCTCGACCTGCCAGCGCTTGCGTTCGGCGTAACGCGCGTACATGCGGAACAGTTCCGCCGCGAACAGCGCGGACTCGTCACCGCCGGTACCGGCACGCACCTCCAGAAAGATATTGCGTTCGTCGTTGGGGTCGCGCGGCAGCAGCAGTTTCTGCAGTTCCGCCTCAAGGCCCTCGATACGTGTTTTGGTTTCCGTAACTTCGGCTTCGGCAAACTCGCGCATCGCCGGGTCGGTAGCCATTTCCTGTGCCGTCTTCAGGTCGCCGAGGCTGCCCTGATACTGACGATACAGGTCCACCACCGGCTCCAGTTCACTGTGCTCACGGGTCAGCTTGCGGTAGTTGTCCATGTCCGCCGTGATGTTCTCGGTGGTCAGCAGGCGGCCAACCTCATCGAGGCGCATCGACAGCTGATCAAGTTTGGCGGCTATGCTGGGTTTCATCGGGAATCATAAAAAGGAAAATGGGCCGTGCCCGCCGCAACGGCGGACGGCGGCGGCCGCTACTCGGGCCGCTGGATCTGGTACAGACGCGAGATCAGCGCTGACAGTTCGTCGCGCTCGTCTTCCGCAGCATGGTTCAGCGCATGCGACGGCGGATGCATGAACTTGTTGGTCAGCGCCCGCGACAGTTCATCGATGACCTGCTGCGGATCAACACCCTTGGCCAGACTGCGCTGCGCCCGTTCGAGCTCATGGCGGCGTGCGCGTTCAGCGGTGTCACGCAGCGCGCGGATCGTCGGCACCAGTTCGCGGTTATCCAGCCAGTGCAGGAAATCCGAGACCTGGTTTTCGATGATCACTTCGGCCTGCGCCACCGCGTTCTGGCGCTGATCCATGCCTTCGCGGGCAATCTGTCCGAGATCATCGACGGTATAGAGGAAGGCATCATCCAGCGCAGCCACTTCGGTTTCGATGTCGCGCGGCACCGCCAGATCGAACATCAGCATCGGCCGGTGCTTGCGCACTTTCAGCGCGCTTTCCATCAGACCCTTGCCGATAATCGGCAGCGGACTCGCCGTGCAGCTGACAACGATGTCATACAGCGGCAACTGCGCACCGATGTCGTTCAGCGGAATCACATGACCGAAAAAACGGTCGGCCAGATGCTGCGCGCGCGCCTGCGTGCGGTTGGCGAAGGTCATCTTGCGCGGATGGTGGGCGGCGAAATGCGTCGCCGACAGTTCAATCATCTCGCCGGCGCCGATGAACAGCATGCTCTGCTCGCCGATACTCGGGTAAATGCGTTCGGCCAGCCGCACGGCGGCAGCAGCCATCGACACCGTGCTTGCGCCGATATCGGTTTCACTGCGTACGGTTTTGGCGACCGAGAAGGTGCGCTGGAACAGCTTGTTGAGCATCCAGCCCAACGTGCCGGCCTCTTCGGCCGAGCGCACCGCGCCCTTGAACTGGCCGAGAATCTGCGGCTCGCCCAGCACCATCGAATCCAGACCGCTGGCCACGCGAAATGCATGTTTCACCGCACGCGCCTGCGGCAGTTCGTACAGATAAGGCTGGATCTGCGACGGCTTCATGCGGTGGTAATCCGCCATCCAGTCGATGGCCGTGCGCGGTTCCGCGGTGGTGCAGTAGACCTCGGTGCGGTTGCAGGTCGAGATGATCGCCGCTTCGCTGACCGGCCGGCGATCCACCAGGTCGCGCAGCGCCTGCGTTACCTGTTCGGCATGGAAAACCACCCGCTCACGCACATCAAGCGGCGCGGTCTGGTGGTTTAATCCGAAGGCGAATAGCGGCATGGGCGAAAGTCAAAAAAGGCCTTGTATTTTAACTGCTTACAAGCATTTTACGCCACCGGTGATACGTGTTCCGCCAGCCGCAAAAAATCAGCCGGAAATCGCAATCATGTCGAAATCCGCCTTGGTCGCCCCGCAGTAGGGGCAGGTCCAGTCCGCCGGGACATCCTCCCAGCGCGTGCCGGGCGGGATGCCTTCGTCGGGCAGGCCCGCCGCCTCGTCATAAATGAAGTTGCACAGGATGCACTGCCACTTCTTCATGGTTGCTCAGCCCTGTTCACTCAATTTTGTTCATTGTCCATGCGCTGGCCTGCCGCATAGAGCTTGATGTTTTCGGTGAAGATTTTTGCGGCGCGGATATCGTTGCCGGAGGACGCCGAGGCGTTGTGCGGCGAGACGATGACGTTGGGGATGTCCCACAGCGGCGAATCGGCCGGCAGCGGTTCTTTTTCGAACACATCGAGGTAAGCACCCGCGATCTGTTTCGATTGCAACGCGGCAATCAGCGCTTTCTCGTCGGCACAGCCGCCGCGCGCCACGTTGACCAGATAGGAATGTTTCGGCATCAGTGCCAGGGTTTTGGCGTTGACCAGCTGATGCGTTTCCTTGGTGTACGGGCAGGCCAGTACCAGCCAGTCGCACTTCGGCAGCAGTTTCGGCAGTTTGTCGAGCGTGTGCATTTCATCAACCGGATCACCCGCGCGCTTCGGGCTGCGGCGCAGACCAATGACTTTCATTTCCAGCGCCTGGCACATCTTGGCCACCGTCGCGCCGATGGTGCCGAGTCCGACAACAATTACCGTCTGGCCGCGCAAATCACGGGGCACGGCATCGCCGCGAGCGGGGTCCCATTTGCGTTCGCGCTGCGCGGCGATCCAGCGCGGAAAATTGCGCGCCAGCATCAGCAGGCCGCACACCGCCGTATGACCGACGGGTTCACCGTTGGAACCGGCGGAAGTCGTCAGCCGCACCTTGCGCTCATGCAGTGCCGGCAGGAAGGGGTGCTGGTCGATGCCGGTGCTGACGAAGTTCGCCCACTTCAGATTCGTCGCCGCCTTGACGGTATCGCCGTAACTTTCATACAGATTCGAAAACCGGATGTCGCGCGTCAGATACGCCACTTCGATTTTCGCGATCACGTCCGCGGACAGGCGCTGCGCGGGGTCATCGGGCAGGTGAATGATTTCCGGCGTCACACCGGCGGCCTTCACCGCCGCCTTCAGCTCGGCGCCGAACTGCGCCACAAACCCCTTGGATACCAGAATGCCCTTCATTGCCCCGCCCTCCCCATTGCAGATGGTTGATCAGCTCTTGTCGCGCTTGAACAGCGCGTCGAGCTTTTGTTCGTAATCGTGATAGTCGAGGTAGTCGTAAAGATCATCACGCGACTGCATCAGGTCGACCACGTTTTTCTGGTGACCGTCCTTGCGGATGTGCTGGTAAACCTTCAGCGCTGCGGCATTGGCGGCGCGCCATGCTGACAGCGGATACAGCGCCAAGCCGACATTCGCGCTGGCCAGTTCCTCAATCGTGAACAGCGGCGTCTTGCCAAACTCGGTGATGTTGGCGAGGATCGGCACCTTCACCGCATCGGCGAATTTTTTGTACATCGGCAGATCGGTGATCGCTTCCGGGAAAATCATGTCGGCGCCGGCTTCGACGCAGGCCACGGCGCGTTCAATCGCGGCGTCCAGCCCTTCGATCGCCAGCGAATCGGTGCGGGCGATGATGACAAAGTTGGAATCGGTCTTGGCATCGGCAGAAGCCTTGATGCGGTCAACCATCTCGTCCTTGCTGACGATTTCCTTGTTGGGACGGTGACCGCAGCGTTTCTGCATGACCTGGTCTTCGATGTGCATCGCCGCGGCGCCGAACTTGATCAGCGATTTGACGGTGCGGGCGATATTGAAAGCGCCGCCGAAACCGGTGTCGACGTCGACCAGCAGCGGCAGATCGCAGACATCGGTAATGCGACGAACGTCGGTCAGCACATCGTCCAGCGTGGAGATCGCCAGATCCGGCACGCCCAGCGAGCCCGCGGCGACACCGCCGCCGGACAGGTAGATGGCCTTGAAGCCGCTGCGCTTGGCAAGCCGCGCGTGATAGGCATTGATCGCACCGACGATCTGCAGCGGTTTTTCAGCGGCGAGGGCGGCACGGAAACGGGCGCCGGCCGAATCGGGGACGCTGGTTTTGGAACGATCGGTCATGAACAAAGCTCCTGTAGAAATAAAGATGGCAGCCTGCGCTGCCGGAATTGAATTTTGGGTTTGCGGTGAATCGGTAAAGTAAAAAGTAAGTGACGGTCAGACAGTCCGATCAAATTCCGGGATGGCGGCAGGGATTTTAGCGGCTTCTGCCCGGCCGGCCGGGCTAGGGGCGGGCCATCCGGCACCTGTCCGGTATCTGGACAAATTGATTTTAAAGGCCAAAAATATGCCCTAAAAAGATAGCATAAGACAGGCTATTCCGCTAGGGCAGACACGGTGGCATAATCCCCGCTCCCAAGTCTCACGATTCGGACTAAGTTATGGCCATGGCAAATAATTCCGGCGACGATTCACAAGGTCGCCTCACCGGTACCCAAAGTATTGAGCGCGCGCTGCTGCTGCTCCGCGAGATCGCCGCGCATAATCGCGCGGGCTCCCGCCTGCTGGATCTGGCGACACGCACCAACCTGCAACGGCCGACCGTGCATCGCATGTTGAAGTGCCTGGCTCACGAAGGCATGGTGCAGCAGGATTCGGAAACCCACCGTTATTTCCTCGGCCCCATGGCTTTCGAGCTGGGTCTGACCGCGGCACCCCGCTTCAACCTGCGCGAAATCTGTCATCCGGCGATGACGCGCATCGCCGAAGCGACCGGTGACACGGTGTTCCTGACCCAGCGCAGCGGTCTCGATGCGGTATGCATCGACCGTCACGAAGGCACCTTCCCGATCAAAACCTTCACCCTGGAAGTCGGCATGCGCCGGCCGCTGGGCGTCGGCACCGGCAGCCTCGCCATTCTGGCCGCGCTTCCGGAAGATGAGTTCAAAGGCATCATCACCAGCAACGAACCGCGCCTGCAGGAGCACGGCCTCAACGGCCCGACGCTGATGTCGCAGGCGCGCAAGGCGCAAAAGCTGGGTTACGCCGTTCGTGAAACGCCGACGCTGGCAGGAGTACGTTCGATCGGTCAGGCGCTGCGCAACCAGAGCGGCGTGCCGTTCGCGTCGCTGTCGATTTCGGCAATTTCCAGCCGCATGGCCGACCGCCGCGTGCAGGAACTGGCAACCATCCTGCGCAATGAAGCCCGCCTGATCGAGCGCCAGATCGCCAACGGCATGGAAATCCGCTGACGCTGCAGTCGTCCGGGTCTCCGGCGTTGCGGCCATAACAACAACGAGGAGAGATCAATGAGAATACTGTCGCGCACACTCGTCGCACTGCT
Source organism: Burkholderiales bacterium (assembly GCA_044378065.1). Lineage (GTDB taxonomy): Bacteria > Pseudomonadota > Gammaproteobacteria > Burkholderiales > SG8-41. The sequence goes on from JBILYA010000001.1 coordinate 26,755, forward strand.
GCTCGCCGTCTGTGCGGGCGGTGTTTACGCGCAAGCCTGGCCGTCCAAACCGATCCGCTTTGTCGTTCCTTATCCGCCCGGCGGCAGCAATGATGTGCTGACACGCATCACCGCGCAGGCGATGGCCCCGGGCCTCGGTCAGCAGATCGTCATCGACAATCGCGGCGGTGCCGGCGGCATGATCGGCGCCGATCACGTCGCGAAGTCGGCACCCGACGGCTACACCATCGTCAACGTGCAGGCGTCGTTCACCGCCAATGCCGCATTGCGCCAGAAAATGGCCTACGACCCGATGGCTGACTTCGCCTATATCGGCATGATGGCGCGCGGCCCCCTGCTTGCCGTGGTCCATCCCTCGCTGCCGGTGAAAAACATCCGCGAACTGATCGCGCTGGCCAAGGCCAAGCCCGGCCAGATCAACTACGGCTCGACCGGTACGGGCGGCCACAATCACATGGCCACTGAACTGTTCAAGCGCATGGCCAATATCAATATCGTGCATGTGCCTTACAAAGGCGTTGCCCCTGCGTTGACCGATCTGATGGGCGGCCATACGCAAATGGTGATGACCAGTCTGCCCTCGGCGATGACATCGGTGCAGGCCGGACGCCTGAAAGCGCTCGCCGTCGGCAGTGAAACTCGTTCCGGATTCATGCCGGAACTGCCAACCATCGCCGAATCCGGCGTGCCCGGTTACATGGCTGAATTCTGGTGGGGCCTCGCCGCACCGGCAAAAACGCCGAATGACATCATCAACCGCCTCGCCACCGAGCTGACCAGGGCCCTGCAGTCCCCGGACCTGAAACAGAAGTTCGCCGGCGAAGGCTCCGAACCCAGCGTAATGTCGCGCGAACAGTTCACCAAATTCGTCAATAACGAGATCGTGCGCTGGCGCAAAGTTGCGCAGGACTCCAATATCAAGCCGGAGTAATTGATGCTGGCCGGTCGCAGACCGGCCTCCGCAGCGTGCTTGCAGCAACCCTTTCCGCTCAGGAGAGCCCATGATCCGCCGCCCCGTTTTGCCTGTCGCACTGTCCCTGCTGTCAGCCGCCGTACTGATCGCCTGCGCGATGCCCGCTTCAGCACAGCAAAGCTATCCTTCCAAAACCATCCGCTTCCTCGTCGGCGCGCCGCCCGGCGGCAGCAATGATCTTTTTGCACGCGCCATCGGCCAGCAGATGCAGCCGGCGATCGGGCAGCAGGTCATCGTCGATAACCGCCCCGGCGCGAACCAGATGATCGCCGCCGAGATCATGGCCAAATCGCCGCCGGACGGACACACGATCTACATCACCTCGACCTCGTTCACTACCGGTGCGGCGCTGCAGCCCAAACTACCCTTTGATCCGGTCGCCGACGTCGCCGGCGTGACCATGGTCGGCCAGGGCCCACTGGTGTATGTGATCCATCCCTCACTGCCGGCCAAAAACATGAAAGAGCTGATCACCATCGCCCGCGCCAAACCGGGTCAGCTCAATTTCACCTCGTCGGGCATCGGCGGCATCAACCACCTCGGCACCGAGGTGCTGTTGTCGATGGCGAAAATCAACATGGTCCATGTGCCGCACAAGGGCATGTCGCCGGCGCTGACCGACCTGATGAGCGGTCAGGTGCAGGTGCTGCTGGTCAGTCTGCCTTCAGTGACCGGCCAGATGAAATCGGGACGCCTGCGCGCACTCGCGGTCAGCACCGCGAAGCGCACCGCGTTCATGCCGGAACTGCCGACGGTCGCCGAATCGGGCATACCGGGTTATGACGTGTCGCTGTGGTGGGGCGTATTTGCCCCGGCGAAAACGCCGAAGCCGGTGATGGACCGCCTCAACACTGAGATCCATAAAGCCATGTCCTCGGAGGTGATGAAGCGACATTTCGCCGAGTTCGGCGCCGAAGCCGCACCGATGACACCGGATGCGTTCAGCGCGAAAGTTAAAACCGAGATCGACAACTGGCGCAAAGTAATCCAGGCCGCCAACATCAAGGCCGAGTGATGGCGACGCTCCCTCGCAGAAATTACCAGCCCGGCGCGAAAGGCACGCTGAACAGTGTGCGCGTGCTCGATCTGTCCCGACTGGTCGCCGGCAACATGCTGACGCAGTTCCTCGCCGACTTCGGTGCAGAAGTGATCAAGGTTGAACCGCCCGCCGGCGACACGCTGCGCGCCTGGAAAACCAAAGACGTCCAGATCAACTGGAAAATCTACGCCCGCAGCAAAAAAAGTCTGGGACTGGAACTGCGCAAAACCGAAGCGCGCGAGCTGCTGAAAAAGCTGATTCCGTCGGCACAGATCTTCATCGAGAGTTTCCGCCCCGGCACACTGGAAAAAATGGGCCTCGGCCCGAAAGAACTGCTGAAGCTGAATCCGCAACTGGTGATCGTGCGCATCTCCGGCTGGGGCCAGGAAGGCCCTTACAGCAAACGCCCAGGTTTCGGCACCTTGGTCGAAGGCATGTCGGGCTTCGCCTCATTCAACGGATTTGCCGACCGCGAACCGGTACTGCCGCCGATGTATCTCGCCGACACCGTGGCCGGGCTTTACGGTGCAGCGGCAGTGATGACGGCCTTGCGTGAAGTCGAAGTCAACAAGGGCAAAGGTCAGATCATCGACCTGCCGCTGCTCGATCCGATGTTTGCGGTGCTCGGACCGCAGGCGGCCAACTTCCGGCTCACCGGCAAGGTGAAGCCGCGCACCGGCAGCCGCTCGACCAATGCCGGACCGCGCAATGCATACAAATGCAAGGATGGCCTGTTTGTCTGCCTGTCGTCATCGACGCAGAAAATGGCCGAGCGGCTGTTCCGCTCGATCGGCCACCCCGAATTCATCACCGATCCGCGTTACGCCACCAATGCCGAACGCGTGAAACATGCCGAAGAGCTCGATGCGGTGATCGGCGCTTTCATCGCGCAGCGCACGCAGGCCGAGAACGTCACCTTTTTTGAACAAGCGGAAGTCACCATCGGTCCGATCTACGACATCCGGCAGATTTTTGAAGACCCGCATTTCCTCGCACGCGAACTGCTTGCCGATTACCCCGACAACGACATGGACAGCTTCCCGATGCACCATGTCGTGCCGCGCCTGTCGGGCACGCCGGGATCGATCCGCACTCCGGCGCCGCAACTGGGCGAGCATAACCTCGACCTCTTGCGCGAAGCGGGTGTCGATGACGAGGCTTATGCCAAACTGCTGGCCGCAGGCATCGCCTGCGCCGGCGATGCCGCCAAACCGGAAGAAGAATAAACAAATAATAAAAAAATGCAGCCCGGCTGCAGTTTTGCCGAACTTGAATTTTTTTGTCCTTACTACTTTTGTATTTTTTTGATCACTGCGAAGGATGCCCCATGTATCGTGAACTCCCCGTCTGGCGCTCGTTGATGTACGTCCCGGTCAACGTTGAAAAATTCGTCGACAAGGCCCACACCCGCGGCGCCGACGTGATCCAGCTCGACATCGAAGACAGTGTGCCGCCGGCGGAAAAAGCCAATGCGCGCAAGCTGGTCGAGAAAAATGCGGCGCGCGTCAAACGCGGTGGCGCCGACGTCGTGGTGCGCATCAATCAGCCGCTGTCGCTCGCGGTGCGCGACATCGAAGAATCGATCTGCCCTGACGTCAACGGCATTGCCATCACCAAGGTGTCCGGCGTATCGCATGTGCAGCTGCTCGACGAGTTGGTCAGCGAACTCGAACAGAAACGCGGCATGACCGTCGGCCACACCAAATTCATCGGCATGATCGAAACCCCGGAAGCGTTTTTCAAGATCCGCGAAATCACCACGGCGAGCAGCCGCATGGTCGCCTGCAATATCGGCGGCGAAGACTTCGCGCTGAACTGCAATATGCAGCCCACCGGCGAAGCGCTGTTCTACCCCAAGCAGCACATGGTCATCGCCGCCAATGCTGCGGGCATGATGCCGCTGGGTTTCATCGACAGCGTCGCCACCTTCGGCGACTGGGAAAACTTCCGCAAGATGGTGCGCCGTTCGCGCGATTTCGGTTTCATGGGCGCGGGCTGCATCCATCCCGGTCAGGTCACCATCGTCAACGAGGAATACAAACCGAGCACTGCCGAAGTGGAATACGCGCGCAAGGTCATCGCGCTGGATAAGGAAGCAGCCGCTGCGGGCCGCGGTTCGTTCGCGCTCGACGGCAAGATGATCGACATTCCGATCATCGTCCGCGCTGAACGCCTGCTCAAACGCTTTGAAGCCATCACGGCGCGCGAAGCGCAGACACTTGCGGCGATGAAGTAAGACTTTGCGGCCACCGTGCGGGGCTCAACCCCGCACGGCGATTCTCTTTCAGCAGCACCTCGGCTAGGATGTGGCGTCGCGATGGCAATCCGCCATATGCACGTGGAGGGGTTATGAAAAATATTATTAAAATCAATGGTTTATTGTTTTCTGCGCTGATGCTCACGGCGCTGCCGGTGTATGCACAAACCGTGGCGAAATTTCCGGTCAAGCCGGTACGCATCATCGTCGCTTTCCCGCCGGGCAGTTCGACCGACATCGTCGCCCGTGTTGTCGGCGAACGCCTGACCGAAATCTGGGGCCACAACGTCATTGTTGAAAACCGTCCCGGGGCTTCGGGCAACATCGGCACCCAGGTCGCATTGCGCGCCAACCCCGACGGCCACACGCTGCTGATGAACAGTTCGGCAATTGCGGTCAACGTCAGCCTGTATTCAAAACCCGGTTATGCAATGAAGGACCTTGCGCCCATCCTGCAGGGCCCGACGACGCCCAACCTGATCACCGTCCATCCGTCGGTGAAAGCGAAAACGCTGCAGGAACTGATCGCGCTGGCGAAGACGACGCCGTTGAGCTACGGCTCTTCGGGCACCGGCACCACGCCGCACCTCGATATGGAACTGCTGTTCAAGTCGCTGGCGAAAGTCGATATCACCCACGTGCCGTACAACCCGGCAGCGGCTGCCACCGCTGTGGTCGCCAACCAGGTGCCGGTGGGCTCGACGTCGATGCCGCCGGCCGTGCCCCATGTCAAAAGCGGCCGCCTGCGCGCCATTGCAGTGACCTCGGCGAAACGTTCAGGCGTGCTGCCGGATGTGCCGACGGTGGCTGAATCGGGTTTTCCGGGCTTTGATGACGGCACCTGGTTCTCGGTATTCGCACCAGCCGGGATTTCTGCCGCCGTGGTCAATCAGGTCAATCGCGACTTCAGCACGGCACTGCAGTCACCGGCGGCGAAAGAACGCCTGGCCGCGCTGTCGCTGGAATTCACACCGAACACGGCCGCTGAATTTGCCGCCCGCCTGAAAACAGAAGTCGACAAATACGCGCAGATCGTCAAGCAGTCCGGCGCACGGGTGGATTGACCGGCTCATGCGCAACGTCAGTGAATCCAGCATCACGCAGGCAGTCGTCGCTTCTTTCGATGGCGCCACGGATCCGCGCTTTCGCCGGATCATTGAAAGCCTGACGCGCCACCTGCACGCCTTCGCACGCGAGGTTGACCTGACGCCGGAAGAATGGAAGGCCGGTATTGATTTTCTCTACCGCGCCGGACAGATTTCGGATGAAAAGCGCAACGAATTCATCCTGACATCCGACGTGCTCGGCCTGTCCTCGCTGGTCGACATGCTGCAGAGCGACGCCGGCGCCACCGAACGCAGTGCATTGGGGCCTTTTCATTCCGAGGGTTCTCCGGCGCTCGCGGTGGGCGGTGATCTCAAGCAGGACAACGATGGCGAACCGCTGCTGGTACACGGCCGCGTGCTGGATGAAGACGGCAAGCCGGTTGCCGGCGCACAGCTCGATTTCTGGCAGGCCGCTGTCAACGGCAAATACTGGCAACAGGACCCGGCACAGGATCCGCACAACCTGCGTTTCCGCATGACCACCGGCGACGATGGCGTGTATGCGTTCACCACCGTGCAGCCCGCCCCGTACAGCGTGCCCTATGACGGTCCGGTCGGCGATCTGCTTCGCGCCGGCGGCCGCCACGCCTGGCGCCCGGCGCATTTTCATTTCATTGTCGGCGCACCTGGTTTCCGCCCGCTGACCACCGAGGTGTTTTTCTCCGGCGATCCCTATCTCGACAGCGACGCCATCTTCGGCGTTCGCGAGTCGCTGGTGGTCACGGTCGCCCCCAATACGGATGCAGCACTGGCGAAACGCTACAACCTGGCGTCGCCTTTTCTCAACGTGGCCTTCGACTTCCGCCTGGGCCGCTGAATCCGCACCGCGGGCACGCGGTGCCGTAAAATTGCAAATTCTCCTGTAACAACGAGGTTAGTGACGCATGTCTGCAGAACTGGAATCCCTGAAGGAATGGATCGGCCGCACCGAAACCGCGATTGATTATGTGACCGTCCCCGCCGTCAACCGTCTGTCAGCGACCCTTGATCGCGACGATGCCTTCCCGAAAATGGGCGATCCGCTGCCGGTCGGCTGGCATTCCACCCTGTTCCCGCGCGTGGTACGCCATTCGCAGATCGGTCCCGACGGGCATCCGGCTCGCGGCGACTTCCTGCCGCCGGTACCGCTGCCGCGGCGCATGTTCGCCGGCAAGCGCACGACCTTCATCGCGCCGCTGCATATCGGCGACGAAGTGCACCGCCTGTCGACCATCCAGAACGTCACCATCAAGGACGGACGCAGCGGGCGCATGGTCTTCGTCACCGTGAAGACCGACATCAAAAACGCCAAGGGCGTGGCGATCAGCGAGGAGCAGGACATCGTCTACCGCGGCGAGCCTGACAAGAATGCACCGCCGCCCCCGCCACAGCCCGCGCCGGGCAAGGCGGTGTGGCAGCACCAGGTCACGCCCGATCCGGTAATGCTATTCCGTTATTCCGCACTGACCTTCAACGGCCACCGCATTCATTACGACCATCCTTATGTCACCGGCGTCGAGGGATATCCCAACCTGGTGATGAACGGCGGACTGACCACACTGCTGGTGTACGAACTGGCGCGCACCCATGCATCGACACCGATCAGGTTCATGTCCTCGCGCAATGTGCGCGCCCTGTTCGTTGGCCGCACCATCACGCTTTGCGGTGAACCGTCGGCAGACAACAAGACGGCGAAGCTGTGGGCGCAGGATGACACCGGCGCGCTGGCGCTGACTGCCGAAGCGGAGTTCATCTAATGGCCGGCGGTCCTCTCGAGGGAGTACGTATTGTCGACCTGACATCAGTCGTGGTCGGTCCGCTCGCGACGCAGATCCTCGCCGACCACGGTGCGGAAGTGATCAAGGTCGAAACCAAAAGCGGCGACCTGATCCGCCACATGAACGGCAAGTCGGTAACGCCGGGCATGGGCGCGAAATTCCTGCACCTCAATCGCAACAAGCGCTCGCTGGTGCTCGATCTGAAAAATCCCGCCGGTCACGCCGCGCTGATGAAGCTGATCGAAAAAGCCGACGTGCTGGTGTGGAACGTGCGGCCACCGGCGATGGCGCGACTCAAGCTGTCGTATGAGGATGTGCGCAAGGTCAATCCCGGCATCATTTACTGCGGCATGTTCGGCTTCGGCCAGGATGGCCGTTATCGCGAGAAACCCGCTTACGACACCATCATCCAGGGTTCCGGCGGCATGGCGGCGCTGCATCACCGTGCGATGGGTGAACCGCGCTTCGTACCGATGGTGGTCGCCGACAAGACGGTCGGTCTGATTGCGGTGCAGATGATTGCGATGGCGCTGTACCGCAAGGCCAAAACCGGCGAAGGCTGCTCGATCGAGATTCCGATGTTCGAGAATCTGGTCAAGTTCGTGCTCGAAGAACATATGTACCTGAAAACCTTCGACCCGCCGCTCGGTGAAACCGGTGATCCGCGCCTGCTGGATCCGCTGGGTAAGCCGATTCCGACCAAGGACAGCTATATCTGCATCTCCGCCAACACCAATGATCAGGCCTTCGGCTTTTTTGATGTCATCGGCCGGCCGGAATTAAAAACCGATCCGCGCTTCAGCAGCGTACAGGCGCGTTTCGCCAATGTTGCCGCCTATTTCGAAGTGCGCATGGCTGCGCTGAAAAGCAAAACCACTGCAGAGTGGCTGGAACTGTTTGATGCGGCAGACGTGCCGGCGATGCCCTATCACACGCTCGACAGCGTGCTCGAAGATCCGCATCTGAAGGAAATCGGATTCTTCGAGATGAAAGACCATCCGACCGAAGGCCGCACACGCAATATGCGACTGCCGAACAAATGGTCCTGTGGCGTGCGCGAAGGCTGGAATCCGGCGCCGAAACTCGGTGAGCAGAGCGTCGAGATTCTGCGTGAAGCCGGATTGTCCGAAGCCGAAATCCAGGCACTGCTCGATACCGGTGCCACCACCGACGGACGCATTAAAAAGACCTAAAAGCCCCGCGGGGCGAAGGAGAAATAATTGAATAATATCAAGTATTTAGCTTCTATCGTCCTGCTGGGTGTTTTGACAGTCGGAACGGCCCTGGCGCAGACCGCGGCCAACTTTCCGAACAAGCCCGTGCGTTTCATCGCCCCCTTCCCGCCGGGCGGCAGCACCGACACGCTGGCGCGACTGGTCTCCTTGCGGCTTTCCGAGATGTGGGGTCAACAGGTCGCCGTTGAAAACCGCGGCGGCGCCGGCGGCACTATCGGTGTCGAACTGGCGGCGCGCGCAGCGCCCGACGGTTACACCATCGTCATGGGCCATGTCGGCACCTTCGGTTTCAATCCGACGCTGTATCCCAAACTGCCATACGACGCGATCAAGGATTTCGCGCCGATCACCATCCTTGCGACAGTGCCCAACGGCATGGCGGTGCATCCGTCACTGCCGGTCAAAACCGCGCGCGACTTTGTCGCTCTTGCTAAGTCCAAACCGGGTGAGCTGCTGTATGCCTCAGGCGGCAGCGGCAGCGCCTCGCATCTGGCCGGCGAATATTTCCGCCTGCTCACCAAGATCAATATGGTGCACGTACCGTACAAAGGCACCGGGCCGGCAATGATCAGCATGATTTCCGGACAGACCACGATGACCATCACCGGCATGGTCGCCCTGATGCCGCACGTCAAATCGAATCGCCTCAAACTGCTCGGTGTAGCGACGATGAAACGTCTCGCGATCCTGCCGGACGTGCCCACCATCAACGAAAGCGGCGTTCCGGGTTATGACGCCAATCAATGGTACGGCGTGCTGACGCAGGCAGCCGTGCCCCGCGACATCGTCGCCAAGCTGCATGCGGATATCGTCAAGGTACTGGCGCGGCCGGACATCAGGGAACGCCTCGCCGCCGACGGCGCAGAACCCGTCGCCAATACGCCCGATCAGTTCGCCGCGCACATCAAATCGGAGATTGCGCGCTGGGCACCGGTAGTCAAAGCCTCGGGCGCCAAACCGGACTGAGCACTTCCGTTTTCACGTTTTCATTGTCATTTTCATTCGAACATCATCAAACGCAGCAAACCACTGGAGACCGTCATGCCTTCGTTCGTTCGTCACTCGCTGTTGACTCTGTCACTGACCGCCCTGCTGATTGCCCCGGCCCATGCGCAAAACACCGGCGCTGAATTCAAGCCGCAGGTCGGCCAGGCCGGCAAGGATGTGATCTGGGTACCGACCCCGAAGAGCCTGGTCGAAAAAATGCTGAAAATGGCCGACGTCAAACCCACGGATGTCGTGTTCGATCTCGGTTCGGGTGACGGCATCACGGTGATTACCGCTGCCAAGCAGTTCGGCGTGCGCGCCACCGGCATTGAATACAACCCGGACATGGTGGAGCTGTCGAAGCGCAACGCA
>JBILYA010000046.1:0-10047 GCA_044378065.1 Burkholderiales bacterium
CGCGGTGATATTTTCGCCACCGACTTCAGCCAGGCTACCGTGCTGACGATGTACCTGCTGCCCTACCTGAACATCAAACTGCGCCCGACCATCCTCAACATGAAGCCGGGTACCCGTGTCGTATCGCACGCCTTCACCATGGAAGAGTGGGCGCCGGACCAGACCGATTCCACCGAAGGCCGCACCGCCTATATGTGGATCGTGCCGGCCAAGGTGGAAGGCAACTGGAAAATGGATTCGGGTTCGATGGAGCTCAAACAGAAATTCCAGGATTTCGACGGCGTGTTCCGTAACGGCGACGGCATGAGCTGGCGCGTCACCAGCACCAATCTGCGCGGCGATCAGATCAGCTTCAACATCGGCGCCGCCAGCTATACCGGCCGTGTCAGCGGCCCGGTGATGCAGGGCATGATGCGGCCGCGCCCGGATGCGCCGGCCACGTCCTGGAGCGCAACGCTGGTCAAGTAAGCGATTCAAGCGCCGTCACGGCATCGTCCTGACGGCGCTTTCGCGGCGCATGCGCCGCTGTCGTGGACGGCAGGAATCCGGCGCCGGGTTCCCGCTGCAACAGACACCGCCCGGCAACAATCCGCCGCACAGCGGGGGATATAATCAAACGCTCCAAAACACCAATGCCGGACTACCGGCACAACCAGCAAGGAAATCCTATGTCTGCAACAAGCAAACACGCGGTGGTCATCGGCGGCGGCATCATGGGCGGCGACATTGCCACCGTATTTGCCGCGCACGGCTGGACCGTGCATGTGATGAGCCCCTCGGCCAAAACGCGCGATGCGCTGCCGGCGCGTCTTGCCGCCGGTCTGTCCAAGCTGGGCGCCCCTGCGGGACACTCAGCGGCAGTAACCTGTTATGCGGACCTGAAAAGCATTCCCTGGGCCAATGTCGGTATTGTTGTTGAAGCCGCCACCGAAGACCTGCCGCTGAAACAGAAACTGTTTGCGGAAATCGAAGCCCTGGCGAAACCGGACATCCCGCTGACCAGCAACACCTCGAATTTCCCGATCGGCGAAATCGCCAAGGGACTGAAACATCCGCAACGCGTCGCCGGCCTGCACTTTTTCATGCCGGCGCATCTGGTGCCGCTGGTCGAGGTCGTCAGCTCGCCGCTGACCGATGCCAAAGTTGCCGAAGATCTGGTGAAGTTGCTGAAAGATCTCAATAAGGCGCCGATCTGGGTCAAGAAGGACGTTCCGGGTTTTGTCGGCAACCGCCTGCAGCACGCGATGATGCGTGAAGCGTTGTACCTGATCGACGACGGCGTCACCGACGCCGAAGGCATTGATACCGCCGTGCGCTACGGATTCGGCTTCCGTTTCATTGCCTGCGGCCCGATGATGCAGAAGGAGATGTCGGGCTGGGACACCAACTATCTGGTGGGAGAAGCGCTTTATCCGCATCTGCATACCGAACAGAAACCGCCGGCATCACTGAAAGCCATGGTCGACAAGGGCCGCACCGGCATGAAAGCCAAGGCAGGCATGTGGGACTGGGACGACGAGAAAATCAAAAAGGAAAAGGCACGCATCGAAAAAGCCCTTCAATCCGGCTTCGCAATCCTCCGCGCCGACAACGACTGAGCAGGCTTAGACCATGAGCAAAACCGCCCCGCAGCTACAGCGCATGCGCACCTTCGCCACATCGAAGCCCGCGTTGATCGGTGCGGCGGTATTACTGGTTTATACCTTGGCCGGGTTTTTCGCCGCGCCCTGGCTGGTTCGCCAACAGCTGCCGAAAATAGTGGCGCAGCAATTGAACGCCAAGGCAACGGTTGAAGACGTGCACATCAATCCGCTGCTGTTCAGTGTCGAACTGCACGGGTTGAACATCACCGAGCCTGACGGCCTGCCGGCGCTGCAGATCGGCAAGTTGCGCGTCGACTTTGAGGTCAGCAGCCTGTTGCGCTGGGCGCTGACGTTCAAGGAAATCCTGATAGAGAAACCGGTGATCAACGCCGATCTGGATGCCGGCGAAAACCTCAATCTCGCACGCTTGCTGACCCCCAAGGAAAAACCGGTACCGGAAAAAAAGGAACCCGAAAGCAAGCCGCTGCGACTGCTGGTACATAAATTTGCCATTGTCGACGGCACTTTCAAATTCACCGACCACACACTTCAGCCGGCGGCAGGCACCCGGGTCAATCCGATCAATTTTGAAATTGCGGATGTCTCGACGCTGCCCGATCACCGTGGCGAACACCAGTTGAGCGCGCGACTGCCCGACGGCGGACAGCTGCAGTGGCAGGGCAAACTTTCACTGTCGCCAATCCAGTCCGGCGGTTCGATCTCGCTGAAAGACGTCAAACTGGCCACGCCCTGGCATTTCGTACGTGACCACCTGACCATCGCCGAACCCCAGGGCACATTTCATTTCGGCGTGCGCTACCAGTTCGGCTATGGCGGCGGCGCACTGAAGTTCGAGGCTGAAGACCTGGCCTTCGGACTCAAAGACCTGCAGATTGCCCAGGGGAAAGGCGGCGCCGTACTGGCCAGGCTGGGAACCATCGCGTTTGAGGGCGGCAGCTTCAATTTGGCTAAACGCAGCCTGTCTTTCAAGGATATCCGCGTTGCCGACGGTGCGCTGAATGTTGTGCTCGACGAAGACAGTGTGCCGGACTGGGCCAGGCTGGTGCGCAGCAACCCGAAGCCGGGAAAAACCGCCGGCAAGGAAGCGCCGGCGCCCAAGGCGACCGAAGGCGAAAAGACTGCACCATGGGAAATCACCCTGCCCAAAGTCAGCGTCGGACCACTGGCCCTGTCGCTGACCGATTACAGCCGCGCCAAGCCGGTGAACATGACGGCAGCCAACACCGAAATCACCTTCGCCGCCACAGCTGCGGTGGGTGATCCCTTGCAGGCGATCGTCGACAGCGGCGCCCTCAAATTCAGCGACATCCGTGTCACTCCGGTCGATGAAAAAGACATTCCGGTCACACTGGAGTCCGCGGAGGCTACGGGGCTTACGGTGAATCTGCAGCAAAAAACCATCCGTGCCGGTTTGGCCAAACTGTCCGGCGGCCGCCTGACGGCACGGCGTGATGCCGATGGCGATCTGCATCTGGTCACCATGTTTGCGCCGCGCAAGGTCCAGGCCATCAAAGAACTGCGCAAGGAAGGATTCAGCATTGCCGTGGATCGCGCCGAGATTGTCCGCTACGGCGTGGCGCTGATCGACCAGACTTTCCAGCCGGCCATCAGCTACGACATTGAGCAGATCAATGCTGCAATCTCGAAAGTCGCCATACCGGCCAAAAACATCAGTCCATTCGACCTTTCTCTGCAGATCAAACAGGGCGGCAGCGTCAAGGCCAAGGGTACGCTCGATCTTCTGAGAGAAAGCGTCGATGTCAAATTCGATGCGGCGAATATCGCATTGCCGCCGCTGGATCCTTTGCTCAAGCGCGACACCTCGCTGACGCTGATGTCCGGTACCGCAGGCGCCAGCGGGCGCGTCACCATTGACGGCAAAAAATCACCGGCGGCGATTCGTTATACCGGCACAGCAGGCATCGCCGATCTTGAAATACAGACGGTCGCCAAAGAAAAACTGGCCGGCTTAAAACGGCTGGCTTTAAACGATATTGTTGTGGATGCGGGCGAACACCGGGTGGCAGTATCCCAAGTCGAACTGTCCGGACCTTACGCAAAACTGGTCATCAACAAGGACAAATCGACCAACCTCGACGCAGCCAGAAAGCCTTCCGCAAAACCTGCTGCTGCGCCGCCGGCAAGCGCTGCACCGGCTGAACCGGCAGCCGCTCCGATGGCTATCACCGTGGAACGCATCCGGGTTGAAGGCGGCGCCATGGATTTTGCCGATTTTAGCCTTATCCTGCCCTTTGCAACTTTCATCAAGGACCTCCAGGGTTCGGCCAGCGGCCTGTCATCATCACCGGATTCTCGTGCCAGCCTGAAGTTCGAGGGCGGCATCGCTGATTACGGCCTCGCCCGTGCCGAAGGAACCATCCAGCCCTTTGCCCCGAAAAAATTCACTGATATCGCAGTTGCTTTCCGCAATGTCGAGCTGATTCCGATGTCGGCATATACGGCAACCTTCGCCGGACGCAAGATCGCTTCCGGCAAAGTCTCGCTCGACCTGCAGTACAAAATCGAAAACAGCAAGCTCCTCGGCGACAACAAAATGGTGCTCGACAAGTTCACGCTGGGTGAACGCGTTGAAAGCCCGACGGCGGTGAACCTGCCGCTGGATCTTGCCATCGCCCTGTTGACCGACAGCAGCGGCAAAATTGATCTGACCCTGCCGGTCGCCGGAGATATCGACAATCCCGAATTCAGCTACGGCCATGTCGTCTGGCAGGCCATCCGCACCGTGCTGACGCGCGTTGTCACTGCGCCTTTCCGTGCGCTGGGCTCCCTGTTCGGCAGCGGCGCGGAGACTTTGGGTGACATCGTGTTCGATCCCGGCAGCGCGCGCCTGTTGCCGACCGAACAGGAAAAACTGCGCCGTGTTGCCGAGGGCTTGCAGAAACGTCCGCAACTGAAACTGCAGGTTCAAGGCACTTATCACAAGGAAATCGATGCGCGTGCCCTGCGCGCCCGCGCCGTGCGTGCCGATCTGGCTGCGCGCGAAGGCACGAAACTGGCTCCCGGCGAAAACCCCGGACCGGTCGGTTTTGACAATGCCAAAACACAGCGCGCCCTGGAGAACATGCTTGAAGCCCGGGCCGGCGGCAATGCGGTCACAACGTTCTTCGAAGATTTCCGCAAATCAGCCGGTCGCGATGTTTCCCGCGTCAATGTCGCGCTGGCACTGGTGGGCCGTGGCGCCGGCGACCGTGCGCTGTATGTCGCCATGCATCAGCGTCTGATTGAACTGCAACCGCTTCCCGGAAACGCCCTTGGCGATCTGGCCAAGGCCCGCGCCGAAGCAATTACGCAGGTCATGAACGGCACGCTCAAATTTGAACCGGCACGCATTACCGGCAAACCGGCCGATGCTGTTGAAGAAGCGGATAAAAACGGGGTTCCGGCCAAACTGTCCTTTGAGCCGGTGAAATAAGCATCGCTGCTCGTGATTACTCCGGTTTGATGCCCGCAGCTTTCGCCACATCAGCCCATTTTTTGAGTTCGCTGCGGATCAGCTTGGCGTAGGCCGCGGGTGATTCGCTCGGCGTAGGCTCTGCACCGCCGCTCTGGAAACGCTGACGGATCTCGGGATCATTCAGCACCTGCACCACTGCGGTATGGAGCTGATTGACGATGGCAGGAGGGGTTTTTGCCGGAGCAACCAGTCCGTACCATTGCACCGCCTCGTAACCGGGCAATCCGGCCTCGGCAATCGTCGGAATATCCGGTGCTGCCGAGGAGCGTTCTGTACTACTGACGCCGTACGCGCGGAGACGGCCTGATTTCACATGGGGCAGCACCGTAAAAATATTTGCAGCAATCATCGGCACATGACCTGCGATCACATCGCTGGTGGCGGGCCCCACGCCCTTGTACGGCACATGAATCATTTTCAGTTTGGCCATATAGACAAACAGTTCCATCGCGAAGTGCTGTATGGATCCGATCCCGCCCGACGCAAACTGCACCTGCCCCGGCTTGGATTTCAGCAGCGCGATCAATTCCCGGGTGTCCTTTGCCGCTATCGAGGGATGTGAAACCAGCAGGTTCGGCAGCGTGACGGTCCGGGAAATCGGCGCGAAATCCCGCGCTAGATCGAAAGGCACTGACCGCATCACTGCCGGATTGCTGGTGTGGGAGGCGATGATCGCCAGCAACGTGTAGCCGTCGGCGGGCGCCTGGGCCGCCATTTCCGCCCCGAGATTACCGCTGGCACCGCCGCGGTTGTCGATAATAATGTTCTGCCGGAGCACTTCACTCAGCTTCGGCGTAATTGCACGGGTGGATGAATCGGTTCCGCCGCCTGCCGGAGAAGGCACGATCAAGCGTATCGGCCGTTCGGGATAGGCAGCAGGCGCCTGGGCTGCAAATACCCCCAGCACCGACAGCAACAGCAGCCGGAGCAGGAACAACAATCCACGCCCGGAAACAGCTCGATTCATGTGCATCATGACCCCCTCCTTGAGCAAAGCGTTACTGCGTCGACCCTGACCCGGACCATCCATCGGATGGCCGCGGAGCGGTTTTTTTTAGTAAGCGGTCAGGCCGCCATCGATAACCATTGTATGCCCGGTGACAAATCCGCCGCGCGGGCCGGCCAGATACGCCACCGCTTCTGCAACATCCTCGGCCGTCGCCAGCCGGTGCAGGGGGATGCGGTCCAACATGGCCTGCATGTATTTGGCATCACCCGACTTGGCGGCGCGCGACGGCGATGCCGTGTCGAGACGCCCGGGCGCAACCGCGTTGACACGGATGCCGTGTGGCGCCCACTCAATGGCCAGCATGCGCGTCATCTGCAGAACCGCGCCCTTGGAAATGCCGTAGGTCGACCGTTCAGCCGCACCGACAATCCCGTGTGTTGAAGAGACATTCACGACGCTTCCGGGCTGCGCAGCCTTGATGCGATGTCGCGCAAACGCCTGGGTGATAAAAAATGTGCCGGTGGTGTTTGCCCGGAGTACGGCATCCCACTCATCCGGCGTCACATCCAGTGCTGCTTTGCGCAGATTGACGGCGGCATTGTTGACCAGCACATCCAGACGTCCATAAGTGTCGATAACGGCGTTGATTGCGCCATCAATACTGGATTGCGAACACAAATCGAGTTCGACTTTGGCGATACGGCATCCCGTCGCCCGCAAGGCTTTTGCCGTCGCATCCAGATTGGACAGGCGTGTGGCGGAAATCGCAAGGTCAAAACCTTCGCGCGCCAATGCGAGGGCGGTGGCCGCACCGACGCCGTAGGAGGCGCCGGTGACCAAGGCAACCGGTTTTGACGAACTCACGGATCCGCCTGTTGACATCACCAGCCCCGCGGCTCATCTTTCAGGAAAGGCATGGCGGCAATCGCTTCGAGCAGATGACCGCGCTCAATCTCCCCGGCAGAACGCACCGGAGGCCGCGGCACGCCGCAATCCCGTCCCATGCTGGCCAGCACAGTCTTCAGTCCGGCCAGTCCGTCACGCAACCCCGATGCGCCAGCGGCCTTGATCGCATGATTCAGTGCGCCGATGTTTTCCTGCGCCGTACGGGCTTCGACGAATTGCCCCTTGCGGCAGAGTTCGAAAAGTTCCCGCACCAGTTTGGGGGCAACGGACGACAGCGGTGAAAACACGCCGGACCCGCCCAGCGCTCCTGCAGAAACCATGAAGTCGGCACCGGCAATCAGTTGCAGATCCGGACGCAGTGGCCGGCCATTGCACATGACTTCTTCCATGAATACAAAATCCAGACCTGCATCGACCACACCGGCCAGATTCGGCAGCTTTTCAATCAGCTCCAGCACGATCTCCGTCGACAGCGTTGTTCCAACCGATTCGACCGGCGGATTGAATATGAAAAACGGCAGCTTCACGGCATTGCCGATGCGTGCCAGATGCTCCACCACCATCGACGGCTTGGGATGCCAGAAATAGGGCGGATGCGAAACAATCGCGGCAACACCCAGCGATTGCGCATACAGCGCGCGCTCGATCGCGATGCTGGTGCCGGCATCGCTGACATGCGCGATCACCGGCACGCGGCCCTTGACCTGCTCCATCGCAAACTTCAGGAGACTGCGCAGTTCGGGATCCGTCAGGCTCATGTCTTCGCCTTCCGGCATCGGCAAGGCCAGCGCTTCGGCGCCGTTACGGATATGGAACTCGAGCACCTTGGCGTAGGTGTCGTAATCAATGCTGTGATCTTTTTTGAAAGGGGTTACCGGCGTATGAACCAGTCCCGGGCGGAATGTCGGCATGAAGTCCTCTGCTCTGAATAGGTTGTGAATTACCAGCCGTGCGGCTCGGTTTGGAGGATATTGAGTTCCTCCAGCTGCTTGCGCAGGAATTCAATGCGTTCCTTGGTCGCCGTCGGCAACGGAGAACGGGTCGGCCCCACCGAGCGCCCCATCATGATCATGGCGCCCTTCAGCGATGACGGGTACTGCTCCTTGAACAACCGCCACAGGCGTGAAATCTTGAACTGGCATTCCCTTGCGGTCTCCCAGTCGCGCGCAACCAGCGACGCATAGAACTTGTTGCACAGATTCGGCGCGATGGCGCCGGAAGAAGAAAACGAACCGCAGGCGCCCAAAGGGTAAGCCGCAAGCAGATGCTCGACACCCTGGATGATGGAAAACCCCGGGCGCATTTTCAGCGCGACGCGGGAAATCTCGAGAAACTTTTCGCTGTGAAAGCTGGCGTCCTTCATGCCGATATAGTTCGGCAGGCGGTCAATCAGTCGCTTGGTCAGCTCCGCAGTGAATTCAACACCTTCGCCGTTGCGCCACGGCGAGTTGTAGGTCAGGACCGGCAGGTCGGTGTGGGTACCAATGCGGACAATCGAGTCGAAAATCTCTTCCTGCGCCGGCCGGCGGCAGTACGGCGAGATGGTCAACAGCATGTCGGCGCCGATCTTCTGCGCGTGGCGCGCGATGTCGAGTGAATCCTCCTCCGACAGCGTCCCGGCAAAAATCGATACCGGCACGCGTCCAGCCACCGTTTTGACGGCGATCTCTGCGCCGAGCTTGCGCTCGGCAATGGTCAGATTGAGCGATTCGGCCTTGTGGTGCGGCCATGCGATGGCGGGCGCGCCGTGGCGCACATGGAAATCAACCAT
This sequence comes from Burkholderiales bacterium, assembly GCA_044378065.1. Lineage (GTDB taxonomy): Bacteria > Pseudomonadota > Gammaproteobacteria > Burkholderiales > SG8-41. The sequence goes on from JBILYA010000046.1 coordinate 8,706, forward strand.
CTTTTCAAAACCCGTCACATCAAAGCTGAAATCGTCTTTCAGCGGCGTGACGGGCGCTTGCATGACACCGTGCAGATTAAAGTTTTTCACATGAACTCCCTGTTGATTCGCATTCAAACACGTTTTGCAAAACCATTCGTAACAATAAACGGGCTACTTGGGGACGAGCCCGAGGTCGGTCATCACATTCCGGGTGTCGTCATAAGCCTCGGCCAGCCACTTACGGAACGCTTCGCCCGCAATGAATTCCGAGGACACACTGTTCTGGTCGAGCTGCTGCTTCCATTCGGGAGTGACCACCACCTTGGCCAGCGCGTCACTCCAGAAATTCACCTGAGCCGGTGTGATGCCGACTGGCGCGAGAACCCCACGCCAGTTGGGAATGCCCGTGGCATTCATGCCTTCTTCGCGCATCGTCGGCACCTGCGCAAGCTTGCCGGGCTGACGCACGGGTGCAGCAATACCCAGCATGCGCGTGGTCCCGGCCTCAACCTGCGGCAAAGCGGCGCTGACCGAAGACATGACCGCTTGGATATGCCCGCCAACAACTGCAGTCGCTGACTCAGCATTGGTCTTGAACACCACCAGCTTCAGCGTTTTGGGATCAATCCCCGCGGCGCGCATGGCCTGAGCTACAGCCAGGTGATTGGGTCCGCCCCGGCTCACCAGACCAAAGGAGACCGAATTCGGATCAGCCTTCAGCCGCGCCACCAGTTCGCGCATGCTCTTGATCGGGGAATCGTGACGCACGGAGATCACCGAGTAATCCACCAGCAGCAAGGCAACCGGTGCAAGTTCCGAATACTTCTGCTTGGTCAGACCCGCAATCTCGTTGGTGAAAATTGTTGCTGTCGAATACAGCAGGTAATGCGGGTCGGCCTTGTGCTGGTTGATATAGACCGGTGCGAGGTTCTGGTTGCCGCCGGCCTTGTTCTGGACCAGGACGGGAACGTTCACCAGTTTTGCCGCCTGCAGCGTCTGCTGGATCAGGCGCGCCATCACATCATTGGTGCCGCCGGCGCCGGTCGGCACCACAATCTCCACGGCCTTTTCAGGACGCCAGCCGGCCTGCGCCTGCGCAGTTGATGACCACAGCACCGGCAAGCACAGCGCCGCGACCAGTCCCCGTTGTACCGCACGCATGTAATTCACCGTTTCCTCGCGCATTGTTGCCGTACCTCTGAATGACTGGTTACTTGCCCCGCCCGCCGGGCTGTGCCCTCAGGCTGCCCATGCTGACGCCCTTTTTTGCATCGCCTTTCTGCCCCAGCAGCTCGTAATAACGCGCCGCCAGCGCGAGATCCTGCAGCGCGGTGCCCACGGATTTGAACGTGACCATTCC
>JBILYA010000177.1:0-5135 GCA_044378065.1 Burkholderiales bacterium
TCGCGAGCGTGGTCCACTTGTCATCCGGCAGTGCGCCGGCCTTGACTGCCGCGCAAAGATCACCCGCCTCGTGCAGTGCATGCGACGAATCGACGATGACCCGCCCAGCGTCGGCAAAACAGCGGACATCGACTTCGGCAAACTGTTTCCGCGTATTGCCCACCGCGCACAACAAACGGCATCCGGCCAGATGCTCGCCGCGTAGTATCGGCTCTGCCCCGCGCGCATTGCTGGCGGCAACCACCACATTGCAGTCCTGCACCGCAGCCTCCACCGTTTCGGCAGTGCTCACCGGTATGCCCAGCTGTACGCTCATTTCTGCCGCAAAACGTTCGCGGTTCTCGCGGGTGGGACTGAATACGCGGGCAGACTGGATCTTGTAAACGGCGGCCAGACTTTCGAATTGTGTTCGCGCCTGGTTGCCCGAACCGATGATGCCCAAGCGGACCGGCCCGTTGACTGCCACGCGGCGCGCGGCGACACCGCTGGCCGCGCCGGTTCGGGTGTCGGTAATCAACTGTCCGTCCAGCAATGCCAGCAGTTCGCCGTCGCTCAACCGGTATAGCGACACGACATATCGGGTACCGACGCCATCGATGGTGTGGTACGCCTTGGTCGCGAAATATCCGGCCTCGTGGTCGGCGGCGACGAGAATGCGCATCGAGGCTGTACCGAGTTCCGTTACATATTTCGGCGACACCACGGTCCGGCCCGCGGCCTCATGCACCAGCGCCTGTTCCAGCAGGTCGATTGCCTCGCGCATCGGCAACACTCCGCGCATGGCAGCCAGATCAAGCATCATCGTCATTCGGGAAATCTCCTCCTGCGCATACCCAGGTTGTTTTATTTTTACTGCGGGTTTGAACTGATTTTATCGGCTCCCTCTGGCCGGAACAGTCATGGAGGCCTAGAATGACTGTTAATTCTGAAGTTAACAATCCAGGCCTTCATGGAAAACCTGCACGGCATCCTGGTGTTTCTGAATGTGGTCGACGCCGGCACCTTGAGCGGCGCCGCGCGCAAGTTGGGCGTGTCGACGGCAGCGGTCAGCGCCACGCTGGCCCGCCTTGAGAAAAAACTCGCAGTCCGGCTGCTCGACCGCACCACCCGCCGTCTGGCGATGACCCCCGAAGGCACCGAGTTCTACGCCCGGTGCAAACAAATCGTCAGCGATCTGGATGACGCGGAACGCGCCGTCAGCCAGACCGGCAAAGAACCCTGCGGTTTGCTGCGCGTCGGCATGCCGCAAGGTCTCGGACGGATGTGGATCATCCCGCAACTGCCGCGTTTTCTGCGTCAGTATCCAGCGATCTCTCTGGAGGTGGTATGCAGGGACGTCAGCGCACAAACCCGCGATACCGAACTCGACATCTCGGTCCGTTCCGGCGAACTGCAATCCTCGCGCCTCGCTGCACGCCAGCTGGCCAGCTGCCGGTACGTTGTGTGTGGCGCACAGGACTATTTCGATGCCAATGGCATCCCGAAAACCATCGAAGAACTAGATCAGCATGCCTGCCTCGTCTACAGACGCCCGCGTAACGGCCGCATTCGCCAATGGAAATTTTCTTCACAGACGAATAACCACACCAAACCAGTGCGCGGTCTGATGACCTTTAACAGCAATGAGGCACTTGTCGCTGCCGCCACAGCCGGTCTCGGCATAATCCAAGTTGCGGAATACTATGCGCGCCCCGCGCTGGATTCAGGAGAACTTGTTGAGGCATTGAGCGCGCACAAATCGAGCGGGTATGAAATATCGGCGGTGTTCCCGCAACAGCAATATCTGGCACCGAAGCACCGGGTTTTCATCGATTTTCTGGTTTCGATTTTCAACGAACCACCCTGGACCTAAAACAGCCGCTCTTACCTTACGGAACCGTTACGGAGTTGAGGATCACACCCCACAACATATTCCGTTATTCCGGCCACCCCCTCCACGCAGAAAACGCATTCGTTTATGACCTTGCAGAAGTGCAGGGAGGGGGCACCGCCTCAGGCGGTTGGTGGCAGTTGCTTTTCTACGACAATAGCAGCAATACCTGCAGACAGCTCCGCAAGACTGATGGGCTTGTTCAAAAAGGAGTCGAAACCGCACTCTATCGCCAGCTCCTTCTCGGAATCCTGAGTAAAAGCGCTAAACGCCATTAGCGGAATTCTCTGCTGCAACGGCTCGACAGCCCGTATGGCTCTGGCTGCCTCGAAACCATTCATCTCCGGCATCTGCAGGTCAAGTATGACCAGATCGAAACGCGTATTTTGGAGCAGCTCGACAGCAAGTCTGCCGTTTTCAACAATCGTTGGTTGGTGCCCCATGCGGGTCAATAACATGCGGATTACGAGTTGATTGGCCGGCGTATCCTCGGCAACAAGGATGCTCAACGCCCGCCCTCCAGGCAACGTATTGAAACCGTTCCTCGCATTCCCGAGTGGGCTAGCTTCTTTCAACGGCAGCCTCAATCGAAAGGCTGCGCCGCGCAGAGGGTTCTCAAGTTGTAACGATCCGGCCATTGCTTCTGCAAGCCCCCGGGATATTGTGAGCCCCAGCCCAGTGCCGGGTTTCGGCGAAAGCCGCCCCGAGCTCGACTGTTTAAAAGGCTGGAAAACCTTTTCCCTGTCCTCGGGCGCAATTCCAGGGCCGGTGTCTGAAACGATAAAGTCGATGGTGCGCCCTACAGATGCATCGGTATTGACGCAGACATTGAGCAGCACTTCACCCTCCCTCGTAAACTTAACCGCATTACCCAGCAGGTTGGTGAGTATCTGTGTAATTCGGGAACCGTCGGACTTAATATATTTGGGGACGTCCTTTGACACACATGACCTGATATCAAGTCCGGAGGAGCTCCCGAGCGCTCGCGTCATCATCAGAACAGCTTCGATCAACGCAGGTATCTCTACCACCTCCTCATGAATTTCAAATTTACCGCTTTGAAGCTTGGTGAAGTCCAGAACGTCATTAATGATGGTTTGCAGGTGAGATCCCGCGGACTGCATCACCCGTGCCATCTGTGCCTGCTCCTCCTTTAGTTCGCTACCAACGAGCAATTCAGCTAGACCCACAACAGCATTCAGAGGCGTACGAATCTCGTGACTCATCATCGCGAGGAAGTCACCCTTCGCCTGACTTGCATTATCAGCCTCCAGCTTGGCGACCCTCAGATCATCGAGTCGTTGCTCGCGCTCGCTGATCAATACACGTATCAGATCAGCAATGCGGCGCAGATCGCGTTCGTCGTCGGCCTCACCGTCGGACCCGTTCGTTTCCCCGCGCTGCAGATCGCCAAGCATGGCTGCAGTACTTCTCAGTACGTTCATCGCCTCCTTGCGACTGAGCTCAGCCCGCCGCATGCTCGTAGCCATTGAATTAAAGCTTTCAACCAACGTCTAACCTCACCGCCAGCGTGGACCCTGACCTGCGCATCAAGCTCGCCCCGTGACAACCGTCTTGCCGCATCAGCCAGACGATTGATGGGTGTTGCAATTGCGCGTGCAGTTGGTCGGGCAAGGGCGAGAGCAACCAGTGCCGAGATTGCGAGGATCAGAAGCAAAAGGTTACGCGTCTTGGCAAAATCCTTTGCCAGTTCAGGCAGAGGGATTGCATACGAGAGCCTTGCGATGGAAAGCTGGTCGCTCGTCATCAAGTCCCTGTAGGCAAGTAAGCCTTCGGGGGTGTGCGTCACCGTAGTGCGCGTGATCGGTAAAGACGGATTCCCCTTGGGCGGAGCTGCCATTCCCCCCGCGCCCTCAGGCTTGAGCAGCGGCGTTCCATCGCTCGCCGCGGTGAGCCAGACAAAATTACTGTCGTTCCACTTCATCGACCTCAGCACCTCGATGAATAACTCGAGATTTAGCTGGATAATCAGCGTTCCGCTGAATGCACCGCTATCCAGGTCGAGAATCGGCATTCCCGCAAGCACCGCCCACCGCTGTTTGGAGTCGAGGAAGGGGCCCTCGTAAACGATGTCACGCGGCGGCATGAACCACTCCATGTTGCCGGCAGTAAGCAGCGCTGGGGTCTTACTGATGCGGGCATAAAGCTTTCTCCCGGCGACTAGCTCAGGGGCGGCGGATTCGTTTTCAGGGCGAACTGCAGCCCAATCGTATCTGAGCGCCTGACTATCACCACGCGCACGTTCAACTACTGCGGCAACTTCGCGCCCGGCAGCATCGATATACCAAATGGCCTGGTATGCGGCATGCTCCTTTACGATACTGAGAAAATTCGCTTCCAACCCACGCGCGATAACCAACTGGTCTTCAGCAGATCCGGAAAGCAGCTCCTGAAGTATTGAAGACGCTGCAATCTGCTTAAGGGACCTCGAAGTCGCCGTGCGGTATTCGCCCTCGAAGCTTGATGCCAACAACTCGATCTTTTGCGCCACGTCCCCTTCTGCCCGCGAGAATGCGGCGTCCTCGGTGTAAACAAAAGAAGTGTAAAAAATCGGCGCCGCCGTTACCAACCACATCAACATGAAGGCTGTGAACAGCAACCGCGAAAGCGATGCCCTCTGCAAATATGAAACCAGTATGAGGCTATACTTTCGAAAGGATACTTTTAGCACCTCGATCATTCGACGCCACTTTGACGGCAAGCTCATCGACGCAGAGCTGCCGAGGTCTCAATAATTTCGTCGATGAGATACATCGATGCGCTGAGGTCAATCCCGAGCTGATTTGCGCGCCTCCGGTTTACCAGGTAAGGACCACGATCGGGGGTCCTTACTGCCATACGCGCAGGATTCAGGCCCTGCTCGAGTATCAACCGGGCCATCTCGAACGCAAGATGCCCCTGGTTGAAGCCCGAGTCATTTGCGGTAAGCAGCATGCCTTCCTTAACGAACTGATCTTCGTTAGAGGCCTCGGGGATGCGGATGTTCTCAAGGTACCAACGCCCGACTTCAAGCATGTCGATATACCTGCCCTTTGCATCGCGAAGGGTGTCATGGTTAAGCACGAAAAACGAATCAACCTGCCGGGAAAGCGCCAGCGCCCGGGATTTGTATTCTTCTATCGAATTAGTTACGACGCTTTCCGCCAGACTCATCGGAAGCACGCCACGTTTGGCGAGTTGCTCGATCATTTTCACGCTTGGGCGCGAGGTTTCCGAATCGCATGCAAGAATCGCGAAGGTCTTG
>JBILYA010000021.1:0-14008 GCA_044378065.1 Burkholderiales bacterium
CCGATTTGCTGGGCGGGCGCGTGCAGGTGTTTTTCTCGACGGTGGCGGTGGCGCGTCCGCATCTGCAGGCCGGCAAGATCCGGGGATTGGGTGTGACTACCGGCAAACGCACGCCGGCGCTGCCCAATGTGCCGACAATTGCCGAGTCCGGCCTGCCCGGTTATGCGGTGAGCGGCTGGTATGGCATCGTTGCCCCCAGAGGTACGCCGAAAGCCGCCATCGACAAACTGCATGCTGCCGTGTTGGTGGCGGTGCGTCAGCCGGATATCCGCGAGAAACTGCTCGGCGTTGGTGTTGAGGCGACGGAAGTATCGCCTGCAGAATTCGGCAAACTGATCGATGCCGATATCGAGAAGTGGAATAAGGTGGCGAAGCCGCTGAATATCAGCATGGAATGACAGAAAATCGCGGCTGAATAAAAAAGCCCCTCTGTTGCGGGGCTTTTTGTTGAAGCGTCAGCCGGTTAAGCCGCTTTTTTCTGCAGCGCGCGCAGCTGTTTGGCGATGAACTGCTTGACCGTCTCATGCGAGAGATCGGCTTCCGGGCTCGGCACCGCGGTCCATTCGTGCTCGCTGTTCTTGAAGATTTCCAACTGGCATTCACCGCCGGCAGCGCGGTAGGTCGCGGCGAATTTTTCCTGGATTTCCGGAATCACATTGTCGTCGAGGCCACCCTGCATGATCAGCATCGGCAGCATGACGACCTTTTCCTTGCGGTCGAGGATTTCCTGCGGGTTGCCTTCGTGGATGGTTTCCGGCGGATTGAAGAAGGTGTCGGATTTTTTCATCATCTCCTTGTTGCCCTTGCGCTCGGCCTGGGCCCGGCGCGCCACCGGATTGCTGATCGGTGAGCGGGTGGCGATGTAGACCGCAGTGGCGTCGACGTTCGGTGCTTCCGGCAGCGGGATCGCCGCATATTTCGGATCATGCGGCTTCATGCCGATCAGCTGTGCGACATGACCGCCGCTGGAGCTGCCCAGAATGCCGAAATGGGTGATGTCGCCGTTCCATTCGCGGGCCTTGTGCTTGAGCCAGCGGATGGCATGGTGGGCATCCTGGATGCAGGCCGGATAGGGCGCTTCATCCGAGAGGCGCAGGTCGGGCGAAACCACCAGCATGCCCGAGGCGGCAATCGCGCGTGCCATCGGTTCATTGGCGTAGCGGTCCTTGCGGCTCCAGGCGCCGCCGTGGAGATCGATCAGCACGGGGAAGGGGCCGGTGCCCTGCGGCTGGTAGATGCGGGCGATCAGCGTGCGCTTGGCGGTCTTGCGTACTTCGACTTCCCAGCATTTGACGGCGAACAGGTTGTCGGGATTGTAGGCGACGGTCATGGAACTCCTCCGGACGGGTGCAGGTGGCGAAAAGGCCATATCATAAGCCCTCCCGTGCCGATGACGTACGGGCTGTTCATGTTGAAATCCTGGATTGAAGTCTCGAAGTCCACTATCCAATATCCGTAATTTTCAAGGGAAACCTCTCATGCTTTGGATCATCACCTGCGCCGACAATCCGAATACCGCTGAAATCCGCAGCAAAGTGCTGCAGCCGCACCGCGATTACCTGGCCAGCCAGAAAGGCATCATCGTGTTGTCAGGCGCGACGCAGAACGACGACGGAACCGAGGCGGTCGGCAGTGCCTTTGTGCTCAACGTCAACAGCCGAGCCGAAGCCAAGAAGTTTTCCGACGGCGACCCCTTCACCCAAAACGGCGTGTTCAAAACCATCACCATTACCCGCATGCGCAAGGGGCAGTGGAATCCGGGCGTAGCCGAAGGCGCCTGATCAGGCTGAGGCCGCTGACTCGCCGTGAGTCCGGAAAACTTTTACGCCACGCTGCCGGTCATCGCCGATTTTGAGGCGGTGACCCGCGCGGAAAGTTTCGGCGAGTTGCCGGCCTAACGGCATATTGCGTTCTGTGAAGTGCGCAAATCAATGGCCGCCATTTGCACTTCATCGATGGTGCGGACGGCGGCTTGTTTCTGGCGGCAAAGGCATTCAAAAACCGCGCGACGCAGTTTGTCAGTCGCACGGGTGTATGAAGGTTAATTAAGTATTTGTTTTAATTGGTAAAAATTTTACCCCGGGGCTCCACTATGCCTTCGGTGGTGCGGCAGGTATCGTATCAACCATAACAATGCGGACAGCGATCCGCTCTCACCAGGAGGAAGACCATGACGTCTGTTCTGTCGCGGGTGCTGCTTGTTGCTGCTGCACTGGTTTCGTTTCAGGCTGCAGCCCAGGAATATCCGACCAAGCCGATCCGCGTGCTCGTGCCCTTCCCGCCGGGCGGTGCCGCCGACACGATGGCAAGGCTTTATGCGCCGCCGGTGTCCAAAGCGCTGGGCCAGAATCTGGTGATTGAAAACCGGCCGGGTGCCAATACGGTGATCGCTACGGAAATTGCGGCGCGTGCACCGGCCGACGGTTACACGATGCTGGTGATGGCGACGAGTTTTACCGTGAATCCCTTCGCCTACAACAAGCTGCCTTACGACACGCTGCGTGATTTTCATGGGGTGACGCGGATGGTCTACAACCCCCTGATCTACTGCGCGCATCCTTCGTTGCCGGTGAAAAACATGAAGGAGCTGGTGGCCCTGGCGAAGGCGCGGCCCGGTCAGATGACCTGGGGCGTGTCGAGCATCATCGGCGGCGGCCGCATTGCCGGCGAACTGTTCAAGGATCTTGCCAAGATCGATATCGTCAATGTGCCTTTCGGCGGCGGTGCGCCGGCGACGACGGCGATTCTCGGCGGACATATCACGCTGCTGGTCGGCAACGTGCTCGACTGTTCCCATTACATTCCCACGGGACGCCTTCGTGGCATTGCGGTCACCTCGGCGCAGCGCGCAGCGAATCTGCCGGATGTGCCGACCATTGCCGAATCCGGCTGGCCGGGATTTGAATCGCTGAACTGGTTCGGCGTGATGGTGCGTGCCGGCACGCCGCGGCCCATTGTCGAGCGCCTGTCGGCGGAAATCGCCAAGGCGCTGAAGGCGCCGGAAGCGGGTGCGATCCTGACCAAGCAGGGGTTCTCGGAGGGCACGATGTCACCGGCGGATTACGACGGTTATATCCGCAACGAGATGCAGCGCAATGAACGGATCCTGAAAAAGCTCAACCTGAAGCTGGATTGAAGCGGATCGCGGAATAAAAAAGGGCGGTGCAGAAATGCACCGCCCTTTTTGTTCGGCATGACGCCTTACTGGATTTTCTGCAGGGCTTCGATCAGTTCGTCGTTCGGCATGATGCCGCGCGGATCCTCGACCTTGGCGAAGCGGATCACGCCGGTCTTGTCGATGATGAACCACGCGCGTTTGGCACGGAGATAACCGGCCACGCGTTTGGCGTCATTGGCCATCGACGGGTCGTTGTTGAGTACGCCGTATTCGCGGGTCATGATGCGCCGCGTGTCGCTGAGCAGCGGGAAGCGCAGCCCGAGCCGTTCGGCAAAGATGACGTTGGCGTTGTTGAAATCGACGCTGACACCCAGGACCTGGGTGTTGGTGGCCTCGAACTTGGGAAGATCAAGCTGGAAGGCCACGATTTCGCTGGTTCAGGTATCGGTGAATGCCGCGATGTAGAAAAACAGCACGACATTCTTTTTGCCGAGGTAGTCACCCAGTGCGACCGGTTTCCCGGTTGATGAAATCACCGAAAATTCCGGGGCCTTGTCGCCCACTTTCAGCGACTGGGCCTGCGCGGACGCGGTGAACAGCGTGACCCCGAGCAGTGCGGCAGTCATCCAGCGGTAAAGCCTGATACCTGTTGTCATCACGGTCTCCTGTTGAAAAACTACTTGCGGTTGATGCTGCGCGCGTAATTCCGCAGATCGGCGCCGTCGAAATCGACATGTCCCATGGTACGGACGCGGATCATGCCTTTGGCATCGACGATCACGGTTGACGGGACTCCCCTGACGCCGAAGTCGCGGGCGACCGCCATGTTGGCGTCAATCAGCGCCGGCATGGTGTATCCGTTTTTTGCAAATACAGGCTTCACGGCAGCTTCACCAATGCCGTCGATCGACACGGTGATGACCTGGATGCCGTCTTTTTTCAGTTCGTTATGTGCCCTCTGCACGGAGGGCATTTCACCGATGCAGGTGCTTCACCAGGAAGCCCAGAAGCGGATCACCGTGACCTTGTTGCGCAGGTCGGCGTCGCTGCCGCTGGTGCCATTGAGTCCGGGCAGTTTGAATGCGGGAACGGGAACCGGTGAGGGCAGTTGCTGAAGCGGTTCCGCCGGCGCGATGAGCGGTGCGGCGGCAAACAGCACGCCGGCGCAGAGGATTGCCGTAAGTCTTGCATTGAGGCGCATGAAATCTCCGTTAGCGGACGGGTGAGTGTGCACGCGGATTGATTGTAGCGACATTGCATGACAGCGCAACGGCCGCGGCGGGCATTCGTGCGTTGTCGTGGACGTGCTGCCGGCGGTCGCAGGGAAGCGACCGCCGGCACAGGGGTGATTGGGGTTCTATTCCCGCTGCTTTGGCGATTTCGGCGAAGCGTTTGACGTCCGCGCGATACTGCTTGGCCCAGACCTCGGGCGGATCACCGTTAGGCTCATAGCCGTTGTCGACGAAATAGGCGTGGATTTTCGGTTCCTGCAGCGCCTTGTGCACGGCTTTCTGCAACTTCAGCGTGATCGGTGCTGACATTTTTGCCGGACCGAACATGCCGTGCCAGCCGGCATCACCGACATAACCGGCAACGGTTTCGCCGATGGTCGGCAGTTCCGGCATGGTCGACAGGCGTTTGGCGCCGGTGAAGGCGATGGCGCGGACCCGTCCGGCCTTGTGCATCGGCTGGCCGACCGAGGCCGCCGGGAAATGAACCTGGACTTCGCCGCTGGCCACTGCCGTCATCGCCGGTCCGCCGCCCTTGTACGGCACATGCATCATCTCGACTTTGGCCATGCTGGCGAGCAGCGCGCCGGCCAGATGCTGGCCGTTGCCGACGCCGGCAGTGCTGTAGCGCAGCGTCTGCTTTTTCGCAACCTCGATCAGCTCTGCGGTGTTTTTTACCGGCAGGCTGGGGTGCACCACCATCATATAACCCAGTCCCGTGGCGACATTGGTGATCGGCGTGAAGTCGCGCACGATGTCGAAGGGCAGTTTTTTGTGGATTGAAGGATTCACGGCGAAACCGAAGGACGTGTTCATCACGGTATAGCCATCCGGCGACGCGTTTTTGACGGTATCGGCCCCGACGATGCCGTTGGCGCCGCCGCGGTTGTCGATGACGAAGGTGCCGCCGATTTCAATCTCAACCTGGCGGAACAGCACGCGCGAAAAAACGTCGACGTTGCCGCCCGCAGGGAAGGGCACGATGACGCGGATCGGACGTGTGGGGTATTGCTGGGCTGCGGTGAGTCCGGACAGCAGGATGGCAATCAGGCCAAGCGTGATGCGGGTGCTGCAATGCATGATTTCTCCTCCGATGCGGTTAAACACATGGGACGCGGCGTGTGCGGATTTTTTTGTGCTCATCGCCGACGCATCCATTCTAGTGGCATTGAATGGGCGTGGGGCAACAAGTTTTTGTGCGGCAGGTGGGATAATCCGGACGCCGCCCCGCCAGGGGGCTGAACTGACCGGGAGTAGCCGTTGAATAAACCGATAGTGCTGGTGACTGCAGAAACCGTCTCCGATCTGGCACAAAAGCTGTTGCGCGACGGCGGGATGGAACCTGCTTTCATGACCAATTCGATCAGCGAGCATGACCTGATTGCTGCGCTGGCGCGGCACAAGCCGGCGGCGATTCTGCTGCGCGGCTCGCCGCCACTGAGCGCCCGTGTACTGGCTTCCGCGTCGGGACTGAAGATCATCGCCAAACACGGCGCCGGTGTGGATTCGGTGGATATCGCTGCAGCCACGCGTCTGGGCATCGCGGTTATGGTGACCGGCGGCGCCAATGCCGATGCAGTCGCTGAACATTCTCTGGCGATGATGCTCGCGCTGACGCGCGAGCTGCCGCGTTTTGACCGCGAAACGCGGGCCGGCGGCTGGCGCAATCTGGATCTGTTCATCCGTGATTTCCGCACCCGTACGGTGGGCATCGTCGGCTTCGGGCAGATCGGTGAGCGCACTGCAAGACTGGCGCAGGCCTGCGGTGCGACGGTGATCATCAACACGCGATCGGCGATCAATCCGCTGCCGGGTATGCGCGTGGAGCCCGATCTCGATCGTCTGCTGGATCAAATCGATATTCTCAGTCTGCATTGTCCGTTGACCGACAAAACCCGCGGCATGATCGGCGCGGCGCAGTTTGCGCGAATGAAGCCCGGCGCCTTGCTGATCAATACCTCGCGCGGCCCGGTGGTAGACGAGCCGGCACTGATCGCCGCCCTGCAGTCAGGCCGTCTTGCCGGGGCGGGGCTGGATACCTACGCCGTCGAGCCGCCGGATGCGGCGAATCCGTTGTTCAAGATGCAGAATGTGATTGTCACCCCGCACATCGCGGCGGCGACTACGGATGCGATGGCGCGCATGGGCACGATCGCGGCTGACAATATCCTCGCCTGGATGGATGGCCGGGTGCATGACCCGCGCAATTTCCTGAATCCCGAAGTGCGGGCGGGGGTCTGAACAGTGAACACGATGCGGAACGAACGTAGACGCGGCGCTCCGGTCGCGGTATTGGTTAATTGGTAATGCACTTGTAATGCGGTTTGTAATGCGCCGGGCGTTTGACGCGTGGCCGGTGAATCAATAAAGGAGCAGCAGATGAAAACGACAACCGACAAGATTGTGGCCCGGCAGGAAGGCCCGATCGGCTTCCTGATTTTCAACAACCCCGAGCGCCGCAACGCGGTGTCGCTGGAAATGTGGCAGGCCGCCGGCGAGGTGCTGGATGCTTTTTCGAAAGATGACAGCGTGCGTGTCATCGTTCTGGCGGGCGCGGGTGACAAGTCCTTCGTCGCCGGCGCTGATATTTCCAAGTTCGAGGACGAACGCGCCAATGCCGAGGCGCAGGAAAAATATTCGAAGACGTCATCGGGCATGCGCTCGATTCTGCGCGGCACCGGAAAACCGACCGTGGCGATGATCCGCGGCTACTGCATCGGCGGCGGCATGTCGCTGGCGCTGAGCTGCGACATGCGCATCTGCTCGGACGATGCGCAATTCGGTATTCCCGCAGCCCGCCTCGGCATCGGCTACGGCATGGAAGGCCTGCGCCGGCTGGTCGAGCTGGTCGGCCCGTCGGTCGCCAAGGAATTCGTGTTCACCGCCCGTCGCTACAACGCGAACCAGGCCTTGCGCATGGGCATTGTCAACGAGGTGGTGCCGGTGGCCGAACTGGAAAGCACCGTGCGCTCCTGGGCACAGACCATGGCCGAAAACGCCCCGCTGTCGATTCTGACCGCCAAGCGCGTGGTCGACGAGCTGATGAAAGATCCCGCTGATCGTGACAACGCCTTGTGTGATCAGCTGGTCAAGGATTGCGGTGCGAGCCAGGATTTCATCGAAGGCCGGCGCGCCTTCATGGAAAAGCGCAAGCCGGTGTTCAAGGGGCGTTGAGCATGGTTGTCCGATTCAAGGGGGCTGTCGCTGCGGCGGCGCTGTTGCTTTGCAGTGCTGTCGCGACTGCGGCCGACAATCGTGCCGGTAACTATCCGACCCGTCCGGTGCGCTTTATTGTTGCGCAATCGGCCGGCGGCAATGCCGACTTTGTCGCGCGCATGTTGTCCGCGGAGCTGAGCAAGCAGCTGGGCCAGCAATTCGTGGTGGATAACCGCGGCGGTGGGGGCGGTGGCGTGCTGGCCGCGGAACTGGTGGCGCGGGCAGCACCCGACGGTTACACCATGCTGCTGGTCGGCAGCTCCTTCGGAGTCAATCCCAGCCTCTACAAAAAACTGCCTTACGACTCCGAGCGTGATCTCGCGCCGATCACGCTGGCGTCAACGGCTTCACAGATCCTCGTGGTCAATCCCTCGCTGCCGGTGAATACGGTGCAGGATCTGATCAAACTCGCGCAGGCGAAGCCGGGTGAATTAAATTTCGGTTCTTCGGGCAACGGCGGCGGACCGCATCTCGCCGGCGAACTGTTCAACCTGATGGCGAAAACGCGCATGACCCATGTGCCGTACAAGGGTGCGTCGGGTTCGATTCTGGATCTGCTCTCCGGGCGCATCCAGGTGGTGTTTGCGACCATGCCTTCGGTGATGTCGCATATCCGCGGCAACAAACTGCGCGGTGTGGCGGTGACCAGTCTTGAGCGTTCGCAGCTGTTTCCCGATCTGCCGACGATCTCTGAAGCCGGTTTGAAAGGATTCCAGTCCGGCACCTGGCAGGGCATTTTTGTGCCCAGAGGTACGCCCGAGCCGGTGATCCGTCTGCTCAATCGCGAGATCGTGGCGATCGTGAAGCTGCCTGAAGTGCGCAAACGCTTTGACAGCGAAGGCGGCGTCCCGGTGGGCAATTCACCGCAGGAGTTTGCGGTCTGGCTGAAAGCGGAAATCGCCAAGTGGGCGAAGGTGGTCAAGGCGGCGAACATCACGCTGGAGTAAGCGGCGCAACCAGCAATACGGAGGCCGGCATGGCAAAACGGTGGAAGCAGCGTCCCGAGGGATCAAACTGGGGCGAGTTCGGCGATGATGACCAGCACGGCCGGCTGAATCTGCTGACCCCGGCGCGCCGTCTTGCCGCATTGAAAGAAGTGCAGACGGGTTTGGTGTTCTGCCTGTCTCACCCGCTCGACAAGCCCGGCGGCAGCGTGCTCAACCCTTTCCGCAAACCGCCCGAGTTTCATCCGGTGATCCGCGAGGGCAAGGTTTACTTCAATCTCGACATGGGTGAAACCAATCCGCGTTTCACCGATGTCGGTTCCGACGAAGCGATTTTTCTGTACTCGCAGTATTCAACCCACTGGGACGGATTCGCGCACAAGGGCACGCATTTTGATGCCGACGGCGATGGTGTCGCGGAAAAAGTGTCCTACAACGGTTTTCATCTGGTCGATGAGCGGGGGCGCGGGCTTCACGGCGAAACCGGTGCGCTGGCATTGTCGGTTGCGGCGATGGCAGAGACCGGTGTGCAGGGGCGTGCGGTGCTGATTGATCTCAGGCACCATTTCGGCGACGCACGCACCGACATCACTTATGAAATGCTCGAAAAGGTGATGAAGGATGATGCGATTACGGTCGAGCAGGGCGACATCCTGTGTCTGCATACGGGCCTAGGCCAGTTGATCCGCGACGCCGACGGTAAACTCGACAACGCCATCAAGATGCAGTGCGCAGTGCTCGACGGTCATGACAAACGGCTGCTGGAATGGATTGCCGATACCGGGGTTGCAGCGATCGCTGCGGATAATCTCGCGGTCGAACGTTCCGGCACGCTGGGGCTTGATCCGCGCATGCCGCACCGTGGCCCGCAACTGCCCTTGCATGAGCACTGCCTGGTCAAGCTGGGTATTCATCTCGGTGAACTGTGGTATTTCACCGAACTCGCGGCCTGGCTGCGCAAACACAAGCGCAGCCGTTTTCTGCTGACGGCGCCGCCCTTGCGTATGCCCGGGGCTGCCGGTTCCCCGGTAACGCCGGTGGCGACAGTCTGAGTATCACAATCTTCAAGGAAGTTTATCCATGGGTGCGAGGCAGCTCGAGCGGGTGATCCCCGCGCTGGAAACTTCAGATGGTGCCGGCGTGAAACTGCGCCGGAGCATCGGCCAGTCGACGCAGGCGCGACTGGACCCTTTTCTGATGCTCGACGAGTTCGGCACCGAAAACCCTGATGATTACATCGCCGGATTCCCCAGTCATCCGCACCGCGGTTTCGAAACGGTGACCTATATGCTCGACGGCCACATGCTGCATGAAGACCATCTCGGTAACCGCGGCGACCTGAAAAGCGGTGACGTGCAGTGGATGACCGCCGGTCGCGGCATTATTCATTCCGAGATGCCGCAGCAGACCGAAGGGCGCATGCGCGGCTTCCAGCTGTGGATCAATCTGCCGGCCCGGGAAAAAATGAAGCCCGCCGGCTATCGCGATATCCCGGCGGCCACCATTCCCGCGGCCGACTGGCCCGGTGGCGGCCGCGTCAAGGTGATTGCGGGGACGCTGCAGACCCCGGCCGGTGCAATCCCGGGGCCGATCCAGGGGCTCAGCACGGCACCGGTCTATTTTGATATCGAGCTGGCGGCCAACGGCGTGTTCGAACACGCACTCCCGCCCGCACACAACGCTTTTGTCTATGTCTATGAGGGCGATGTGCAGGTCGGCGCAGAGTCCACGCGCGCCTTGCCCCGGCGCAGTGCCGGCGTGCTGTCAGCAGGCGATGCCTTGCGGATTGTTGCAGCGGGCGAGGGCGCCCGGTTCATCCTTCTGGCGGCGCTGCCGCTGAATGAACCGGTGGCGCAATACGGTCCCTTCGTGATGAATACGACTGCAGAACTGGAGCAGGCAGTGCGCGACTATCAGACGGGCCGGCTGACTGCGCCATAAAAAATCCCGCCGGCTTGGGGCCGGCGGGATTATTCGGTGCCCTGCGTACTTCTTATTTCTTATTGCGGTTCGATACCGGCAAGCTGTGCGGCTTTTTTGTAGCGCGCGATTTCCTTCGGCAGCAGTTCCGGCAGCTGGGCCATCGGCATCAGCCAGGGTTCGGCGCCCTGGGTATCCAGAAACTTCTTCATGTCGGCGCTGGTGACGATCTTGTTGATCAGCGAATACAGATAGCTGATCCGTTCCTGTGACATGCCTGCGGGTGCAAAGGTGCCCCACCACAATTCGTACTCGTAACCGGGGGCGCCTTGCGAGGCGACGGTGGGCAAGTCCGGGAACAGCGGGGATTTCTCTGCACTGGTCACGCCGAGGATGCGGATGCGGCCTGAATCACGTTGCGGCAGCAGCGCGGAAGAACTGGCGATGACGATTTCGACTTCACCTGAGGCCAGTGCTGTTACGGCATTGGAGATGCCTTTGTACGGGACATGCTGCATCTTGATGCCCGCCGCCGAAGCGAACAGGGCGCCGGAGAAGTGGTTGTTGCCGCCGGTGCCCGACGAACCGTAGTTGAGGAAATATTTCTTCGGGTCTTTTTTGACGATGGTGATCAGTTCCTTGACGCTTTTCGCCGGGATCGACGGATGGATCGCGAACAGCATCGGCGCGCGGGCGGTCATGCCGACCGGGATGATCGAGCGTGCCGGATCGAAGGGCAGCTTGGCGCGGACTGCAGCGGTGGCCGGGTACGACGAGGTGTGACCGAGCAGGGTATGACCGTCGGGATCGGCCTTGGCGACCATCTCGGTGCCGATCATGCCGCTGGCGCCGGGACGGTTGTCGACGACGATGTTGCGGCCGAGGGCAGTGCCGAGGCGCGTGGCAATGGCGCGGCTCATCGCATCGGCGGAGCCGGCGGGGGTGTAAGGCACGATCATCACCATGTTCTTGCTGGGGAAGGCAGCGCCCTGTGCGGCGGCGTTGCCGGCGAAGCCGAGCGTGGCGGCGATGGCGGCAGTGCTGAGAACCGCCTGGATGGTTGGGGTATTCATTGGAAGGCCTCCGGTTTCAGGTTTTTTGACTCTGCCGCTATTTTAATCCCAAGCGGGTGCACGGCCGGCCGGATTGGCGATGCGACCGTCGGGCTTGGCCAGGGCATGGATTCGGCGCATTTCGTCGGCGTTCAGTTCGAAGTCAAAGACTTCAAGATTCTGGGCGATTCGCTCGGGATTCGAGGAGCGGGGGATCGGCACGATGCCGCCCTGCTGTACCAGCCAGCGCAGCACGATCTGGGCAATGGTTTTGCCGCGGGCCTGGGCGATGGCGATGAGTACCGGGTCGTTGAACAGGCGGCCACGGGCGAGCGGGCAATAGGCGGTGAAGATCATGCCGTGGCGGCGGCAGTAATCGAGAACTTTGGACTGGTCGAGGTAGGGGTGATATTCCGCCTGCAGTGTGGCCAGCGGTTCGGGGCAGGTGCGGCGCGCTTCCTCCAGCAGGGCGATGTTGAAATTGGCAACACCGATGTGGCGGGCAAGACCGTCGCGTTTGGCCTTGGCCAGTGCGCCCATGGTTTCTGCCAGCGGCACCTTGTCCATGCTCGGCCAGTGCACATGCAGCATGTCGACATAATCCACCTGCAGGTTTTTCAGGCTTTCATCGACTGATTTGGCAAACGCGTCAGCGCTCAGGTATTCATGCGACACCTTGGTGACGAGAAAGATCTCGCTGCGCGGCACGCCCGAGGCGCGGATGCCGGCGCCGACGCCTTTTTCCGAGCCGTATTTCCAGGCGGTATCAATATGGCGGTAGCCGACTTTCAGTGCGGTGGCGACAAGGTCGCCGCAATCGCCGAGCTTGGAAGTGCCGAAACCGATTTGCGGCATGGTGCAGCCGTGGGCTGTCAGATTGGGGATCATCGCAGGGGCAGTCGTCCGTTGGAAAGGCCGTAGAATACCGATTTTGACCACTCGACGCTTGCAGGAAACGCCATGAACCAACCACCCTTTCACCTTGCCTTTCCCGTTGATGACCTCGCCAAGGCGCGCGCCTTTTACGGCGAACTGCTCGGCTGCGCCGAGGGACGTTCATCCCCTGAATGGGTGGATTTCGATTTTTACGGACACCAGATCGTTGCGCATCTGGCGCCGGATGAAGTCGGGCACCGTACGACCAGCGCCGTTGATGGTGACAACGTGCCGGTGCGCCATTTCGGCGCGGTGTTGTCGATGGGGGAATGGCATAAGCTGGCCGACAAACTGACGCGTGCTGGCACAAAATTCGTCATTGAACCGCATGTGCGCTTCAAGGGTCAGGTCGGTGAACAGGCGACAATGTTTTTTCTCGATCCCTGCGGCAATGCGCTGGAATTCAAAGCCTTCGAGGACATGTCCCAGCTCTTCGCCAAGTAATTTGTGGCCGCCGCCCCGGGTCGGTTGACCGTCCGGGGGAATATTCCTACACTCATCGGCCCAAGGCTGAATCAATCAACCACCGGAGGAAAAATGAATAAATTAATCAATATGTTGGCGCTTGCTGCGCTGATCGCAATGCCGGCCATTGCGCAGGAGAAAGTGAATATCTCCATCGCCACCGGCGGCACCGGCGGCGTCTACTACCCGATGGGTGGCGGCCTCGCCAACGTGCTGTCGAAGTTTGTTCCCGGCATGTCGGCCACTGCGGAAGTTACCGGCGGTTCGGTCGACAACCTGAAACTGATCGGCACCGGCAAACCCTATGTCGGCTTTTCGATGACCGACGCGGCGCTCGATGCTTATAAAGGCGAAGAGAAATTCAAGGGCCAGAAAGTTCCGCTGCGCACGCTGATGATCCTCTACCCGAACCGCATGCATGTGGTCAGTGTTGAAGGCATGGGCATCAACAACATGAAAGACCTCAAGGGCAAACGCGTGTCCACCGGTTCGCCGGGAAGCGCCACCGAAGTCATGGCCTTCCGCGTCATTGAATCCGCCGGCCTCGACAAGGACAAGGACATGAAACGTGAACGCCTCGGCGTCGCGGAATCGGTCAATGCGCTCAAGGACAAGAAGATCGACGCCTTCTTCTGGGTGGGCGGTCTGCCGACCGCGGCCGTGACTGATCTTGCGGCAACGCCCGGCATCAAGATCAAGATGGTCGACCACGCCGAGACCGTTGCCGGAATGAACAAGAAATACGGCAATCTCTATGTTGAGGACGTGATCCCGAAAACGACCTACAGCGGCATGCAGGCCGACAACAAGCAGGCGACGGTGATGAATATCCTGGTCGTTCATGAAAGCATGAGCGAGCAGACCGCCTACAACATCGTCAAAACCATCTTCGACAAGCGCGATGACATGATTGCCGTGCACAAGGAGTCCGAGAACTTCAAGTATGAGAATCAGAAAACAGCAGCGACCCCCATCCCGTTCCATCCGGGCGCGCTGAAGTATTTCAAGGAGAAGGGCGTCAAGCTGCAGTAATACGCGGCCTGATGCAGAGCAACCCCGCCCGAGTGGCGGGGTTTTTTTTGGGGTGGCCGGAGGCGCGGGCGCAAGAGTTCACATGTTATGATCGCC
>JBILYA010000437.1:0-3665 GCA_044378065.1 Burkholderiales bacterium
AAGGCCACGTTCCAGTTCGACCGCATCGGCGCCAAGCTGATCGACGACATGGGCGCGGAGAGCCTGATGTGGGGCTCCGACTACCCGCACGGCGACGGCGTCTGGCCGCACTCCGACAAGTACATCAAGGAGCAGTTCGCCGACGTCCCGGCGGAGCAGGTCAAGATGATCACCTGCACCAACGCCGGCAAGTTCTACGGGCTGATCAACTAGGGTCTTTCCGCTTCAAGTTCATCCACACACCACCCTCATCCTTATATGAGCGCTGAACGGTCAAGGGGCTGGTTGGATATTTTTGTCCCTCAGTCATCGGGCCCTCTCGGGAATGGAAGCTTGAGAGTGCTGCGCGCGAGCGCGGCGCTGGAATGGGTGCGTCGAGAGGCGGCCTTCGGCGCGTTGCGTTGGAAGTCTGGGCGTCTGGCCAATGCACGTTGTGTCGACGGCATCACCTTATATCCGGTCGGGCGTCGCTGCGCCCCGCACCCAAATCCCTCATGCACGGTCGAGGTCTTGCCCAGGAAACGATGAGACCCTTCTGAGACAGCGGTACCGCATGGTCCATGGATGAGGACGGTCATCATCAGCTCCCTGCGCAACACACCGGGCCGCCGCCGTTCAGCGGCCGGCCGGTGCGGCAGCTCGCAGCCTGGCGCCCTCGGGCACCAGGCCTTGGGTGAGGAAGCGCCACAGCGCCACCATCAGCTTGCGCGCCAGGGCGACGATGGCGATGCGTCTGACACGGCCTTTTTGATCGCCGACGCGGCTCGTGAACCACAGGCTCAAGGTGCTGGCGGGCTGGTAGCGCAGCCATAGCCAGGAAAGCTCGATGGCCAAGGTCCGGGCACGGGCGTTGCCGGCCTTGCTGATGCCCTGCTCGCGCGAGCTCTGGCCGCTGTCGAACGGCGTCCCGGCCAGACCAAAATAGCCTCCGACCTGGCGCCGGTTCTGGAAGTCACGCCAGAATACCTCGTTGACCAGCGTCTCGCCGCCGACCGGCCCGACGCTCTTCAGGCTGATCAGCTGGTTGACCTGGCTGGCCCGACTGTCTGGCGCTGCGGCGGCACGCTTCGCCTTCATCTGGCTCTCGACTTCGGCAATCTGCTCGCCGACCTGCACCAGGCGGGCGTGCTCGCGCTGGATCTCGGCCGCCAGGTTGGCCGGCACGGCGCGGCCGTCGCCGGTCCGAAGCTGGGCAAGCTGCTCGAGGAAGCCTTTGCGGCGCGGATGCACGTCGCGGATCCCCTGGCCATGCAACAGACCCTTGATGCGGTTGACATGGGCGGTGCGCTCGCCGATCAGCCGGTCCCGCTCGCGCGACACTCGACGGGCGTCTTCCTGCTCGGGGGTCGGTGGATGAACCACGCTGCAGACCTTCGGCTCGCCACCCTCGTGGCGGATCAGCACCCGCATCAGACGCTCGAGGTCCAGACGGTCCGTCTTGGCCTGCCGCGCGCGCCGCGGCATCTCGATGCTCGACGGATCGAGTACCCGATTGGCGACGCCCTGCCCGGCCAGCCAACGGTCGAACCAGAAGCCGTCATAGCCGGCCTCGTAGCAGCTCACCACACGCACCCGCCGGCCCTGCTTCTCCGCATAGGCACGCTTCTTCGAGATCAGCTGCCACACCGCCGCCGTATCGCCGCCAACCACTTGATGGCGGCTCATCTTGCTCTCGCCAGACACCACCATACCGATCAGCCACTTCGACTTGCTCAGTTCAAACGCCACGTACAACGTGGCATCCTTCTCGCCGGCGGCGGGGGTGTCGATGGGATGTGAAGACATCATGACTTCTCCGTAGGTTCGGTTCTCACAACTCCAAACCTACCTCTCGACCTCTCGTCGCCACATAGAATCTGAGGAGCGCCGCTTCGCGGCGCGTCTCGAAGGATGGGCAACAGGCAAGGTGCGCGTTCCCACCCTTCGAGTCCAGGCAAAACTACGCCAGACCTTCTTCGCAAATCAGTGAAAGATTCACAGCCTCTCTCCATGAACACATGGGTTGGGGTCATGGGGAGCCTTGGATCGGGACGAGTTGCTGACCGAACTGTTTGGCGAGACTGCGGAGGAGGCGTTGTCGGGTTTCCAGGACCTGGGCCTCATAGTGGGCGAGACCTTTTTCGACGTAGTCCATGCCTTTGACCATGACGCGCCAGAAGAGGATGGCGAGCTTGTGTGCCAGGGCCTTGTTGGCGACCAGGCCACCGCGACGCGCGGCCATCCGTCGGTAATAGCCGCCGAGGGCGATGTATTTGCTGCGGGCCAGGGCGCGGGCCATCACACAGAAGATCTGCCCGGCGCGGTTGCGGCGCCGCTTGACCGCAGTTCGGCGCTTGCCGCTCTGGGCGCTGCCCGGCGCGAGTCCGGTCCATGACGCAAAGTGCTTCTCGGTCGGCCATTTGGTCAGATCCGTGCCGACCTCCCCGATAAGCTGCAGGACCGTATATTCGCTGTGGGCGGGCAGCGTGGTCGCGTCCTTGCCGTCGCACATGCGCTCGAGCAGCTCGCGCAGGTTGGAGATCTCCGGCGTGTTCACGCCGGGTCGGGTCCGAGGCTTCGCCGGCTTCTCCACCCCAGCCGCCGGCCCGTCACCCGCTGGCCCATCGCCCCCCGGCATCTGCGCGAGGACTGCCTCGATCCTGCGGTCGCAGTCGGTGATTTGCGCCTGGTAATGGTCCCAACTCTGAACCGCCTGCCCGAGCGCAAACAGATGCTCGTCGGCCCACTCGCCGCGCAGCGATTCCAGGACCCGTTCGGCCTTGACCTTGCGGATCCGCACGTCGCACAGCTCCAGTAGAGCTGCAGGATCGCGCTCGCCAGCAAGGATCGCGCGCACCACCGCAAGACCGCTTGCCCCCGTCAGCGAGCTGATCACGGCGTGCAGCTTGATATTCATCCGCTCCAGCGCCTTCTGCATGTGCTGGACATGCCCGGCCGCCGCCACAATGTGCTCCCCGCGCAGACGCACATAGTCCTGCAGACGACGAATATGCGCCGGCGGAACGAACCCCGCCCGCAGCAAGCCATGAGCGTGCAGGGTCGAGCCCCACTGACAGTCCTGCATGTCGCTCTTGCGACCCGGAAGATGGCGCGTCTGGCGCCCATCGACCATCCGGACATCCAGGCCGGCGGCTTCCAGAACGCCGTACAGCGGCAGCCAGTACACGCCCGTCGCCTCCATCGCCACCGAGCGGACCTGATGCTCGATCAGAAAGTCCCGCAGCGCCTCCAACTGCGAGGTCACCGTGCCAAACACCCGAGGCAGTCCTCCGCCGATCGAAACATGCATCTTCTCGCTGCCGACATCGACAAATGCCGCACGCGGATCAAGCACAGCCAGAGCACTCATTCCTTCCTCCACGTCCTTTACGGGCGCAGAGCCTCGTCGAAAGCCCGACCGCGTCTAAAGTTACAAACCTCTCCAACGGGAAGCTCAAGGCTCGCCAAAATGCGCAACAGTCCGCGATCGGTGCCAACCTCAGGGCCGGGCAGAGCGCACCAAAGGAATTGCGGCTATTCTGCTCCCGACAAGACTCAGCCCCACACGATAACCTGTTCATGGTCCGTGGGCAGCGCCATCCGCGCTGGAGGCTCAGGGTGAGGTACGATGTGGAGCGAAGGAGGGCGCTAAGCGGCGGCCGGTTCCATCGTCACCAGCACCGTCC
>JBILYA010000275.1:0-3663 GCA_044378065.1 Burkholderiales bacterium
GTCAGCGGGAAGCTGCATTGCTTCTTGAGTTTGGGCCGGCCCTTGCTGTCGCAGTGCTCCATCACGATGATCAGCTCGGAGGCGCCGGAGATCAGGTCCATCGCGCCGCCGATGCCGCCGAGTTTTTCGTTTTTGGTGCTCCAGTTGGCAACGCTGCCGGACTGGTCGACCTCATAGGCGCCGAGGACGACGGTGTCGATACGTCCGCCGCGCGCCATCTCGAAGGAAGTCACCGAATCAAAGAAGGACGCGCCGGGTTTGAGTTCGATGTACTGGCCGCTGGCGTTGTAATAATCCGGGTCGACGGCATCGCCGGAGACCATCTTGCCGTAGCCGAGCACGCCGTTCTCGGCATGCAGCACAATGTCGCGGCCGTCGAGGTTGTTGGAGATCATCGTCGGGATACCGGTGCCGAGATTGACGTAGGTGCCCTCGCGCAGCAGACCGGCGGCGCGTTTGGCGATACCGGCGCGGGTCAGTGCGGATTTGCCGTTGTAAACCTTGGCGGTATCGGCCGGACGGCGCTTGGATTGCGGCACCTGCTTGGCATCAAAGGGCCGCTCGCTTTTGAACACGCGGGCGACAAAGATGCCCGGCAGCGTCACCGATTCCGGCGGCAGTTCACCGACTTCGACGATCTCGTCGACTTCAACCACGGTAATGCGCGCGGACTTGGCGAATGCGGGGCTCAGATTCTGGCTGCCGCCGCGGAACTGCACATTGCCGGCGCGGTCGGCACGGTGTGCACGGATGAAGGCGTAATCGACCTTGATCGCGGTTTCCAGCACATAGGTCCGGCCATTGAATTCTCGGGTCTCGCGGCCTTTGGCAAGGTCAGTGCCGACACTGGCAGCGGCGTAGAAGGCGGGAATGCCCGCGCCGCCGGCTCGGCAACGTTCGACGAGAATGCCCTGCGGCACCAGTTCCACTTCGATCTCGCCGCTGACAATCTGCTCTTCGGTGGCGGTCGGCATGCCGGGGCGCACCGAAAACGCGGCGATCAGCTTGCGCACTTGTTTATTCTCAGCCAGCACCTGGCCGCGCAGTTCACCGGGCGCACCCATGGAGTTGCAGACCAAACACAGGTTCTTCGCCCCTTTGTCGCGCAAGGCGGTGATCAGGCCAAGGGCAAAACGGTGGCCGACGCTGAAGCCACCGAGGGCAACAGTGGCGCCGTCCGGCAAGTCGGCAATGGCTTCGGCAGCAGAGGCAAATACTTTATTCATGACAGGTCTGTGGGTGATATGGGTTGTTAATCAGAATCCGTAGAGCTTCGCGGGATTGTCGACGAGGATTTGATGGCGTACTGCTTCGCTGCCGGCCCATTCGTTGACCAGGTCGAGCAGTGAGGCGTCATCGGGCAGATTGGTTTTTAACGAGGGGTGCGGCCAGTTCGTCGCATAGAGCATGCGTTCGGGGGCTGTGCGTATCAATTCCATCGCGGTGGCGCCAGCGTCTTCGTAACGCGGCGCGCCGGTTTTGGAGCCGTGATACGGCGCCGAGAGTTTGACCCAGCAGCGACCGCTGTCGACCAGATTGCGCATGACTTTCCATGCCGGATCGTCGGCAGCGACCGGCTGCATGAAACGGCCGATGTGGTCGATGACGATATCGCAGGGCAAAGCCTTGAGCATCGCTTCGCGGCCGGCGAGTTCGCGGCCGTCCATCTGCAACTGGACGTGCCAGCCGTGCGGAGCAACGCGCGCGGCCATTTCGTTCAGCGTGTCCCAGCTCACGCCGCCATAAGGCAGCAGGTGGTAACGGATGCCGCGGATGCCCGCCCTGGTGAGGCGGGCAATTTCGTCATCGCTGTCGCCGGGTTGCACGATGGCAACGCCGCGGGTCTGGTGCGTTTCATCACTCAACGCCTGCATTGCTTCCAGCGTGCAGCGGTTGTCATTGCCGAAGGCCGCAGGCTGGACGATGACGGTGCGGGTGATGCCAAGTCGTGCACGCAGCTTGCGGTATTCGGCAGTGGTACCGGGAATCGACGGCAGATTGGTGCCGGGAAGCTGCTGGTATCCCGGCTCGAAGATATGCATGTGGGTGTCGCAGGTGCCGACAGGCGACGGCAGGCGGGGCCGGGTATCAGTCATGATCCATCAGAGTTCGGGGTTTTTGTGGCCGGTGGCTTTACCGGAGTCGGCGACCTGCGACACGTTGTTGCCGACCGGCAGTTCAACGCCAAGCTTTTGCGCCATATCGAGCACCAGATGCAGGTCCTTGCGCATATTCGGCAAGGGTTCACCCGCTTCTTTGGCTTCAAGCATGCCTTTCCAGCGCGGACCGAGTTCATGCCAGATCTGCAGCACCGCGCTGTCGGCCAGCCCCTGCTTCAATACAAGTTTCATCACATCAGGAGCAACACCGCCCGCCTCACCCAGTGCCAGCCCCTCGAGCAGTGCCATCACATGGGTGCTGAACACCAGCTGGTGCGCGAGCTTGGCGACCTGACCGGTACCGACATCGCCGGTGTGGGTCACGTTATCGGCAAACACTTTCAGTATCGGCATCACGGAGGCCAGCAGTTCCGAATCGCCGCCGACCATCAGACTCAACAGACCTTCGCGCGCAGCAAGAATGCCACCGGAGATCGGAATATCAAGTGTATGACCGCCCTTCGCCGCAATCTGCTGCGCCACACGCAGCACCGGGCCCGGGCCCAGTGTACTGCCGGTGGCAAATACGGCGTCCGGACGCAGCGCTTCGAGAATGCCGCCGGGCCCGGAGACGATGGCGTCGGTCTGCTCTGCATCCGAGACCAGGCTGATGATCAGGTCGCTGACCCGCGCAACATCGGCGGGTGAACTGCAGGGATTGGCGCCGAGTGCAGCCAGCTCACGTACCGGATCAAAACGCACATCGTAAACAGCGGTGGTGCAGCCGGCGTTGATCAGCCGGCGGGAGATCGGCAGTCCCAGCGCACCCAGGCCGATGACGCCAACCCTGGCCTCGAGTTTCGCCACTTATTGCGCCTTGATGCCGGCGTCCTTGATCACCTTGGTGTAACGGGCAATCTCGGTGCGCAGGTAATCGCGGAACTGTTCAGGCGAATTGAGCACGAGATCGACGCCCATACCGGTGAGTTTTTCTTTCGTCGCCGGCGTGTTGAACATGCGCGCCGTGTCACGCTGGATGCGTGCAACCAGTTCCGGCGGCATATTCGCCGGCCCGAGCAGGCCGAACCAGGTGGCGATGGCGTAATCCTTGAATCCGGCCTCAGCGACCGTCGCAATCTCCGGCGCCAGCGGCGAACGCGTGCTCCAGGTATTGGCGATGCCACGCAGGCGTCCGCTCTGCACATGCGGAATCGCCACCGGCAGATTGCCGAACATGATCGGAATCTGTCCGCCGACGGTATCGGCCAGCGCAGGATTCTCGCCCTTGTAGGGCACGTGGGTGATCTTGATGCCGAGCTGCGCGGCCATCAACTCACCGGCCATATGCGGCGAAGAACCGACACCGCCGGAGCCGAAGGTGATCGGTTCCTTGCTCTTTTTGGCCAGCGCAATGAACTCTTTGAAGTTTTTCACCGGAAACGACGGGTGCACCACCATCAGCAGCGGCGTGTAACCGGTCAGCGTGATCGGCGTGAAGTCGCGCATGGTGTCGTACGGCGCCTTGCCGTAAAGCGCGGGGGCAACAGCGAGACTGGTTTGCGGC
>JBILYA010000276.1:0-3661 GCA_044378065.1 Burkholderiales bacterium
AGCTGCTGCTACACCGCGCGCATAACAGAAGCGCTGCTACCGGCCGCAAGGCCCGGCAGTCGGATCAATGCCGCTGTTCAGGCCGCCGCAAGCTGTGCACTACGGGGTGCCGCACGCCGGGGACTTTTTGCGGGCGCCGGCGCGGCAGTTTCCCGGTAGGCACAGGGTGTCAGTTCGCGCTCAAACAGCACCCGGGGTTTCAGCTTGCCTTTGAGTTCAAGGCTGTAGGTGATCTGGCGGTTGCGGTGGACCGAGCCGATAAAGGCGTGAAGGATCACGCCGATGCCGTAACGCGTGCTGACGACATCACCGGGCTGAAAGCTCGGTAACTGGACTTTTCTGCGCGTCGATTTGGGCATTACTCGATTTCCATTGCGTTGAAGTTTTGTTACAGCGATCCCCCGTGAAGTGGATCGCGAGCTGCCGTAAACAAATATTCATATGATATTAATGAGAATTTCGATAAAATGCAAAGGTAATGCTCTTCAAATCGTACCTAAAGTTCTCATTTCCTTGAGTTTTGGTCAGCGGTCGATGTGTTGATGGATGTCTTGCAGTCGCCTTTTACGTCTGAGGGTATTGGCCGCAAAATGGTCGATTTTCCGATGAAAATCAGAAAGTCATTTAAAAACAAGAAGTTGCTTTGATGCGCAGAATGAGTGCTGCCCGCACTCACCCAGGGTTACTCCCGTTCCCTGTGGTGATTGCGGGTAGTGCTCTGCCCGGCAGGTGCCGGTTAGCGCGAGGCCGGACTGAGGTTTTGTGCAGCGAGATGCTGCAGCAGGCGCTGGTGCTCAGCGTTGATGAGGGCCCAGGTCGTATCGAAGCCCCCCAGCTCGCCGGCGCGGGCGAGTTGCTCCAGTGTCATTGCACTGTCACCGAGGGGGCGGGCGCCGACCATGTAGGCGGCGCCTTTGAGGCGATGCGCGCTGCGCTGGACGGCAGCGACATTGCGTTCACGCAGTTCGGATTCCAGTTGCAGCAGATCGGTGGTCAACGTGTCGAGGAACTGTTGCAGCACCTCACGCCGTAATGCGTCATCGTCACCGAGATATTCCAGCAGCACGCTGTCGTCCATCGGACTTGGTGCGGTTGACGGCTGCTGCGGCGGTTGTAAGGGCTCGGACATCGGGCGGTTGTTTGGTTGCGGTGCCGTTTTGAAATGCGGGAACGGCCTTGGGGCCGGGATTAAAAATTGAATTGAAAATTGAAATCAGTGCCCGCCATTATATTTCATAAAGTTCGCAACACGACATACGTCGGCAGTAACCTCCGGCAGTCTCAAGCCCGGTAATTACGAATCATAAATTCATGTCCCTGATTAAAAAGATAACCGGATTGAGCCGTCTGTCCCCGATGCGCATGGCCGTGCTGATCGGCAGTATTTTTCTGGCGCTGATCCTGTTACGCGGCGCGGTCCAGTTGAAAGTCACCTACGACCAGAACGCGGATCGCTGGCTGGGCACGGTTTCCAGCGATCTGATCAAGCTGTCGGCTTATATTGAACAGAATTTCGACTCTTCGTTCCTGCTGGTCGACAGTGTGACCCAGCTGATCACGGCGAAGGGGATTACGGATGCCCAAAGCTTGCGCAAGGGCATGTCCGGGCCGGAACTGCACCAGATCCTCAAAGACCGCATGTCGGCGCTGCAGCAGGTCGATGTGATCACCGTCATTGCGGAGGATGGTGAAATCATCAATTCCACCCGCAGCTATCCGCCGCCGAAGATCAATCTCGCAGACCGTGATTATTTCGTCGATGCCCTTCGGGAAGGTGAGGCGGCGGGCAAACGCAGCATCAGCGAGCCGATTGCCAACCGCGTCAACGGCAGTTGGACTTTTTATATCAGTCAAAGGCTGAACGACCGCAACGGGCAGTTTATCGGCATGGTGGTGGTCGGTCTGCGCAACAGTTTTTTCTCGGAATTTTTTGAGCGCATCCGGATGCCCTCGGGCAGCAGCGTTACGCTGTTTCGCGATGACTATATCGTGCTGTCCCGTTGGCCGCGGGACGACAAGCTGCTGGGCGAGTCTTTCCGTAACGGCGCCATGCCGGGAATCCTGCGCGACAACCCGGAGGGTACGGGGGCGATTTTTTATGAGGGCCCGCGCATCTCGGATGAGAGGACGAGGAGCAAACGCATTATCGGGGTCAGCCGGCTCAAACGGTATCCGGCACTGCTGACTGTGACCGTGCCTGAAGCGGTTTATCTGGCGGAATGGCGGGTATTGAAGTGGACCATTATCGCAGTCACTCTCCTTGGACTGGCGGTTGCGGGTTTCTTCGGGTGGCTTTTCATCCGGCTGCTCCGGCGCCGCGAGGCTGATATTGCGAGAATGGATTTGCTGCGGCAGCAGGCAGAGGATGCCAGCAAGGCCAAATCAGAGTTTCTGGCCATGGTGAGTCATGAACTGCGCACACCCCTGAACGGATTGCTCGGTTTTTCGGAGTTGCTGAAGGATAGCCCGCTCAATACCGAGCAGAAGGGTTTTGCCGACATGGCTTACGCCAGCGGCCTGCAACTGCGCGATACCATCAACGATGTACTCGACATGTCAAAGATCGAGGCAGGTGAACTGACGCTGCACGAGTCCGGATTTTCTCCCTGCAGCCTGGCCGCCGGGGTGGTTGATCTTTACGCGCAAAATGCCCGCGTCAAGAATATTGCACTGGAATTCGAGTCGGCTGCCGATGTGCCGGCATATTGTCTGGGTGACCCGCTGCGCCTGCGCCAGGTGCTTTCGAATCTGGTCAACAATGCGATCAAATTCACCGAAACCGGGAAGGTTCAGGTCGTACTCAGCGGGAGGTCATCCACTCCCGGCCGGTACGTGCTGCGCCTTGAGGTTTTTGACACCGGGATCGGCATCGATGACACGGATCTGAAGTTGCTGTTCCAGCCCTTCAAGCAGGTGGACTCTTCGATGTCGCGACGTCATGGCGGCACGGGACTGGGCCTGTCCATTTCGAAGAAGCTGGTGGAGTTGATGCACGGCGTCATTGGCGCCAGCAGCCGCAAGGATCTGGGCTCGCAGTTCTGGGTCGAGATCGATCTTGCGATTGCGGAATCTTCAACGCAGGGCGGTTGAGCCTCCCGCACTTTGTGTGCGGAATCCCGTTATGATGGTTGGCGACACTGGCGGTGCATGTCCCTGATCCGTCAGCGGTAGGTGGCTTGAATGTTGGGGACGCGCCGCATCACCAACCCGAAGCCGCATGACCACACCCCCACGGCATACAGCGCCGATCGCGTTGCAGGCACTGGCCACGATACTGGCCGCACTGGCGATGATCGGCCCGTTCACGATAGACACCTATCTGCCGTCGTTTCCGCATATCGGGGCTGAATTTTCCGCGACGCCGGCGCAGCTGCAGCAGACGCTGAGTCTTTACCTGTTCACGCTGGCGTTCATGACGCTGTTTCACGGCACGCTGTCCGATTCCTTCGGCCGGCGCCCGGTGATTCTGGTGAGCCTTACCGTCTACGCCTTTGCATCGATCGGCTGCGCGCTGTCGGCGAGCCTGCCGCAACTGCTGCTGTGGCGCGCGATACAGGGTCTCTCCGCCGGCGCCGGCATCATCGTCGGACGCGCCATCATCCGCGACAGCCTTGAGGGTCACGCCGCGCAGCGTCTGATGTCGCTGGTGACGATGATTTTC
>JBILYA010000317.1:0-3262 GCA_044378065.1 Burkholderiales bacterium
AGCCGCGCCATCACGTCGCTGGTACCGCCCGGCGGATAGGGTGCAATCATGCGCACCGGTTTGTTGGGATAGGACTGCGCCTGCACGAACAGGGGCAACAGACAGGCGAGTACACAGCAGCACACGCGCAACGGTTTCACGGGCATCGCTCCTCCTCCGGATCTCAGCCACACGAACAAACAATCAAAGCCCGCCGTGAGGCGGGCCTGTTACGGTTTTCTTATTTGGTATTCGCTGCAAAACAGTACACAAGCCCCGCGCCGCCGGAAGACTTCAGGTTGTCCTGGCTGCAGCCGCGCGACGGATGCGACGAATTCCAAGAACGCGACGGCTCATCATCCCGCAGGCCGAAACGGTCGTGGTGACCGACCATTGCAGCGCCGTCGCCGCTTTTGGTCCAGTTGCCGCAGGTCGTGTCCTTGTCGCTGACCGCGAGACGGCCATCAGGCATCGAGCCGGTGAGGATGTCGTGCGTGTTCGGATTTTCCAGACGGCCGTTGACGCGCGCCCCCTTCTCGGTCAACGCGGTCAGGCGGTTGATGCCGTTGATCGAATGTAATTCATCGACATTGCGCGCGATCAGGCGGCCCTCGGCATTGTGCCAGGGTCCTTTGCCGATACGGTCACGCGCATTGACGGCAGGCGCGCCTTTTTCGGCCGTGGCGCTCAGATAGGCGCGCCACTGTTTTTTGCCGGCACCGGCCGCCTCGGCCAGTTGCTGGCAGTGTTTGTCAGCGCCGGCCAGGCCACCAAGATCAGCACCTTTGCCGGAACCTGCACTGGTAATGAAAAACGACATGTCCGGGCTGGACGGTGCAGCGTAAACCCAGGCTGCGGTCAACGGCACGGCGGCCACCGCGGCGATACCCATCAGATGGCGCAGACGCATGAACATTCCCCCCGAGGATTATTTTGATTGGTTTTAAAACGGCAAAACAGACTCTAACAGTTTCTGAACAGCGTGATGCGCCACGTTATTCCGCAACAGCCGGTATTCAGTGTTTACGCTTTGACCCGTATGCCTGCAGCGCTTCGCGGACTTCGGCAAAAACCCCGCCCCAGTCACCCACCGCACGCTGCCGGAATATTTTCATTGAGGGATACCAGGGGCTGTCGACACGCCCCTCATGCCAGTACCAGTGGCGCGCCACGCCGGTGGGCAGCATCAGCAGCGTTGGTATGCCCAGAGCGCCGGCGAGATGGGCCGTCGTATTGCTGATCGTCACCACAACATCGCAGGCGCTGATCAGCGCGGCAAGGCCGTCGAGATCCTGACGGTTGTCGACAGCATCAACATGCCGGACCTCCACGCCGCTCGCCGCCTGAAGCGCCTGACGTTCGGCCGCGGTGTCGCCGTATTGCAGATCGACAAACTGCATGTCCTCCAGTTCAAGCAGGGGGGCGAGATCGCGCAGTGCGATGCTTTTCGCATTGCCAACCTTGGGCGCCGCGCTGCGCCAAGACAACCCGCAGACCAGCCGCCCGCGGGCGGCGATGGTTTTTTTCAGAACGGCGACACGCGCCGGGTCGGCCCTCAGATAGGCCATTCGCTTCACCGGGAAATCGTCAGCGCAGCGCCGCAGATGAAGCCCCAGACTGCCGGCTGGCGTCTGCATCGCGCAGTTCTCGCGAACCGCGGCATTGAGCGGTATCACGCGCATCGCCGGAAAACTGCGTGACACCAGCGGCAGCAGACGTTCATTCACCGCAACAGTGACCTTGCTGGCGAGACCGCCAAGCGCGTCGACCATACCCAGATGATGAATCTGGTCGCCGATGCCCTGCTCACCCCAGACCAGCAGGCTGCCCTGAACCGGCCGGCCATTCCACAGGGGCTGAGCGAGTTTCAGATCACCGAGGGTCTGGCCGTTGCGCCAGCGACTCTCGAACAATGGCCACCCTTTGTCGAAATCGCCGTAGAGCAGACGGCAAACACTCTCGTTCCACTCGGCCTCACCGAAATCCGGCTTGAGCTGCCGCGCCTTGGCGTATTCGCGCAAGGCGTCATCGTGACGGTTGACGCCCTGCAGTATGTTGCCGCGGATATTGTAGAAATCGGCGCGCTTCGGGTCGATCGCCAGCGCGCGGTCGAGCGCAGCCAGCGCCTCGTCGTAACGACCAAGATCTGTCAGCGTCACGCCGCGGTTGGCATGAGCGCCGGGGAAATCCGGACGCAGCGCAATCGCCCGTTCGAGTGCGGCCATGGCTTCATGCAAACGACCGATCCCGCGCAATGCAAGCCCGCGATTGGCATGCGCTTCCGCAAGATCCGGCTGCAGCCCAATCGCCCGATCAAAGGCGTCGATCGCCTCCTGAGTCCGCTCCATATCCGCCAGAACGCCACCGCGCGAACAATGCGCCAGCGCCATATCCTGCTTCAATGCGATGGCGCGGTCCAGACTGGCCAGCGCATCAGGAAGGAATTTCATCGCATGCAGGGTATTGCCGCGGTTGCAGTGCGCCTCAGCATATTCCGGATTGGCCGCAATCGCGCGCTCAAAACTGATCAGTGCCTGCTCGGTCCTCCCCGCTTTCTGCAGCAGGTTTCCGCGGTTCAGGTGCGTGTCGGCATGACCCGGGCGGACTTGCAGTGTGCGGTCAAAGGACTCCAGCGCTTCGGCGTCGCGCCCCAGTTTGACCAGCACCAGACCGCGCTGAAACAAGGCCTCGATGAAATCAGGCTTGAGTTTGATCGCGCGATCAAAGTGCGGCAGCGCGGCCCCGGTCTGCCCCTGATCCAACAGCGCCTTGCCGAGATTGGCATGGGCATCGGGATACACCGGGTTAAGCGCAATCGCGCGCTCGAAATGCTGCGCAGCCTCATCGTATCGCCGCAACACACACAACACGTTGGCGCGGTTGTTATGAATGCTCGGATCGTCCGGCTGCACGGCCAGCGCACGCGCGAACAGCTGCTCCGCTTCAGCCGGACGTCCGCGCTGCGCATTGATGATGCCCAGCATCTGCAGCGCATTCAGATGAGTCGGCTGGTCAGCAAGCACCTTTTGCAAACTCTCTTCGGCGGTGCGCAAATCGCCCCGCTTCTGTGCCGCGACGCCTTCCCGGTACAAGGCA
Source organism: Burkholderiales bacterium (assembly GCA_044378065.1). Classification (GTDB taxonomy): domain Bacteria; phylum Pseudomonadota; class Gammaproteobacteria; order Burkholderiales; family SG8-41. Next base: position 3,076 of record JBILYA010000317.1, read on the forward strand.
TCGGTCGCCGTGGCAGCGGGCTTGGCGATAACAACGCTCACCTGACGCTTACCCGGCTTTTGTTTCATGAAGCTTTGGTCATTCCGGAAACCATCACATCCCGCACCCGGCCGATGATGTCACTCCAGTCGCCGACCTTGCCCTGCCGGAACAGCCGCATCGACGGATACCAGGGACTGTCCTCGCG
>JBILYA010000278.1:0-3634 GCA_044378065.1 Burkholderiales bacterium
GTTCGCCATTTCCCTGGTCATCGGCCTGCTGATCGGCACCGAGCGCGAACTCTCGCCTGCAGCAAAAGCGGGAATACGCACCTTCGCCCTGGTCACGCTTTTCGGCACCCTGTCCGGACTGATCGCCGAAGCGTCCGATTCCGGCTGGATCATCGCCGTAGGCGCCGCGCTCGTCGGCGTCATGATGATTTCCGCTTACATGCGCGACTCGCAACCCGGAGAAAGCGGCAGCACGACGGTCATTGCCGTGCTGGTCAGTTACTGCCTTGGCGCCATGGTCTGGTACGGCTACGGACAGATCGCCGGAATGCTCGCCATCATCACCACGATATTGCTGTATTTCAAGGCTGAACTGCATGGCGTCACCCACGGTCTGACCCGTACCGACCTGGTTTCGATCTTCCAGTTCGCCGTATTGTCACTGATCGTGCTTCCGATATTGCCGAATACCAATTACGGTCCATTCGGCACGCTCAATCCTTACCAGACATGGCTGATGGTCGTGCTGGTTTCCGGCGTCAGCCTCGCCGGCTATCTCGCCATGCGTATCGTCGGCGAACGTCATGGCGCCCCGCTCCTCGGCCTTCTCGGCGGGCTGGTTTCAAGCACTGCAACCACGGTCGTTTATTCCCGCAACGGGCGTGATCATCCGGAAATCGGCAAGATTGCTGTCATCGTCATTCTTCTCGCCAATCTTGTTGTGCCGTTAAGACTGATGCTGGTCACGGCCGTTGTGGCACCCGAAGTGCTGCCCGCCCTGGCCCCGGTACTCGGCACGGGTTTTGCACTTGGCATTGCCGGCACTTTTCATTTCTGGAAAAAGTGGAATACCACCACCGGCGCCCCGATGCCGGAAGTCAGCAATCCGACAGAACTCCGTACCGCCCTGAGTTTCGGCGCCCTATACGCCATCGTGCTTCTGCTCGCAGCATGGCTCTCCGACATTGCCGGAACCCGCGGCCTTTACGTTGTCGCACTCGTCTCGGGACTCACCGACGTCGACGCCATCACCCTGTCATCACTGCGCCTTAATGAACTCGGCTCCCTGACAAAGAACGAAGCCGTAACCGCCATAACCATCGCCTTGCTATCGAATATCGCCTTCAAACTCGGCATCGTTTTCACGGTTGGCGGATCCTCGATGGGATGGCCGGTAATGAGGGGACTTCTGATCGTGGCAGCAGGTATCGGCGGCGCGCTTGTGCTGGTTTGAATCCGTCGCACCGATCACATGACCCAGATCACCACCCGTCCGGTTGAACAGTCGATCGCAGCCAAGCTGACTGAAAGCGGCATGCCGCCTTTTCTGGCGCGAATCTTCGCAGCGCGCGGCATTTACAGTCTTGAACAGCTTGATGCCGACATCAAGCGGCTGATCCCGCCGGAACAGTTGTACAACGCCGGCACGATGGCCGCACTACTCGCCGACTCCATTGCCGAACGCAAGAAACTGCTGATCGTCGCCGATTACGACGCCGACGGCGCCACCGCCTGCGCGGTCGGCCTTCGCGCATTGCGCGGCTTTGGCGCCAACGTCGACTATCTGGTACCCAACCGATTCGAATACGGTTACGGCCTGACGCCGGAAATCGTCAAACTTGCCGCGGCAGAAAAAAAACCCGATGTACTGATCACCGTCGACAACGGCATTGCCAGCATCGACGGCGTCGCTGAAGCCAACCGCCTTGGCATGAAAGTGCTGGTCACCGACCACCATCTGCCCGGCGATGCACTACCCGAAGCCTGGTGCATCATCAATCCCAACCAGCCCGGCTGCACCTTCCCGAGCAAAAGCCTCGCCGGCGTCGGTGTGATGTTCTACCTGATGCTGGCGCTGCGCGCCGAACTGCGCAAACGCGGGTTCTACTCGGACAAACCGGAACCCCATCTCGGCGCACTGCTCGATCTGGTCGCATTGGGAACAGTCGCCGACGTCGTTCGACTCGACGACAACAACCGCCTGCTGGTCCAGCACGGATTGCAGCGCATGCGCTCGGGCCGCGCGCATGCCGGCATCAACGCCCTGTTCAACGCAGCCGGTCGTGATGTGCGCCGGGCCGGCGCTTACGACCTCGGTTTTGTCGCAGGCCCCCGGCTCAACGCCGCAGGACGCCTCACCGACATGTCGCTGGGCATCGAATGCCTGACCACCGATGACCCGATCCGCGCCGCCGACATCGCGCGTCAGCTCGATCAGCTGAACCGCCAGCGTCGCGACATTGAAGCCGACATGCAGGAATCAGCGCTGGCGTCCGTCGAGAACGTCGAACCGGGTTACACGCTGAGCCTGTTCGATCCGCAATGGCACCAGGGGGTCATCGGCATCCTCGCCTCGCGACTGCGTGAACGTTTTCACCGACCGACATTCGCCTTTGCCGCCGCAGGCAACGGCGAACTGAAGGGTTCAGGGCGTTCCATCAATGCACTGCATCTGCGCGATGCGCTCGATCTCGTCTCCAAACGCCACCCGGATCTGATCCTGCGTTTCGGCGGACATGCGGCTGCAGCCGGACTGTCCTTGAGTGAACATGCCTTCGAGAAATTCAGCATCGCATTCGAAGCCGTGGCCCGCGAATTGCTGACCCCGGGCGACCTTGACCGGGAATGGGTCACCGACGGCTCATTACCACCTGAAGAGATGACGTTGGACAATGCCTCGGCATTAGCCGATTCCGTGTGGGGACAGGGTTTCCCCGAGCCGCGCTTTTATGATCGTTTCGAAGTCGCATCACAGCGCGTCGTCGGCGAACGCCACTTGAAACTGCGCCTGCGCCGCGGCAAGACGCTGATTGATGCCATGCTGTTCGGCCACGCCGATCCGCTGCCGGACGCCATTGCCGCCACCTACCGGCTTTCAGCAAACCACTATAACGGCGCCGTCACCCTGCAACTGCTACTCGAACACTGGCACGCCGCCGGCTGACTGCCCCGCAAAGCACCGGCAGTTTGGGTAAACTGCCGCAAAACCGTGCCGACCTGTATGACACGGTCAAAAATACAAAAGCCTGTGGAAGAGCCGCCATGACACTGCATCGTCCAGCAATCCGCAATCTGTTGTTCGCCGGCATCGTGCTGGCCGTTCAATATTCAGCCCCGCAAACAGCGCTCGCCAGTGACACGATTGTTTACGAAAAGTCCTCCGCCTACGGCAACATCGTGGTCACCGACGAAGGCAACGGCCTGCGCGCATTGCGATTCGGCCGCGACGGCGTTCGCCAAAGTCTGGTCAAAGCCGATGATCCGGGATATCTCGGTCTGCCGTACCTGCCGGTCGCGCTCAGCGGCCTGGCGCTGTGCAAGGAACCCAAACGCTTTCTGGTGCTCGGACTCGGCGGCGGCACCATTCCGTCATTTCTGCGCAAACATTACCCCGACGCCGAAATCGACGCCGTGGATATCAATCCCGAGGTGGCCTACGCAGCAAAAAATTATCTCGGCTTTCGTGAAGATGCGCGCATGCGCGTCTACATTGCCGATGGCCGCCGTTTCATCGAACAGGTCAGTAAACCCTACGACGCCATTTTCCTTGACGCCTTTGGCGCCAGCGCGGTACCCGAGCACCTGACCACGCAGGAATTCCTGCTCGCCGTACGCCGTGCCGTGCGCAGCGATGGCGTGGTCGTGGGCAACCTCT
>JBILYA010000022.1:0-13869 GCA_044378065.1 Burkholderiales bacterium
GTAGGTCAGCAGGATGCCGGGTTCTGTACGGATCTGGTTGTCCCATCCCTGGGGTTCCGGCGCATCGACGAATTTATGCCACGCGGTTTGCACCTGCCGGCCCAGTGCCGGCGGACCGACAACACCGATGTCGAATTCGACGGTGTGCAGGTGATCATTCTTGACGCTTTGCGCCACCGCGCCGACATATAACCAAGCCGCCCAAGGCCGGTCATTCGGCTGCGGCGCGGCCACGGTGATGTTTCGCGGCGTGTACATGTTCTGCCCGAAAAACAACCCGAAATGATTGCTGGCGCCGTCGGTAATGGCATCCAGCAGCGCGTTGGGCGGTCTTGTGAAAAACCGGCTGACCTTGTCGGCAGGAACACCGCCGCCGATCTTGAATCCGTTGGTGTAGTACTGGTCGGAGCTGCCGAAGGAATCGTTTTCGATAAAGATCTGGATTTCGCTGCCACGCAAATCAACCGCTTCGGCCGAAGCTTCAGCGGCCCCGGATGGAGCCGCGCGGCCCGTTAATAGGAGGGCTGCAACAACCGCAACAGCAAGCCGATGTGGGCGCATACCAACTACAATACTTTCAAAAATACTTTTATATTCAAATAGATATGTTAATTATCAGCCCTACCCTCTTATGGCCGGGCTTATCCAGCGTCCCGATAAGATCGGTCGCCTGAATCAGACTTCAGTAGCGATCCCGCTGGATTTTGGGCAAAGGCCCGGCGGCACAGGGGCCGAACAGGATGCGGCTGTTTTCTTCGAGGATGGCGCGCTCGCCTTCCAGATACAACGAATAATTGCCGTCGCTGTATTTTTCCTGCGCGGCACTGCCTGCACGCTGCAACACCACGGGTTTGTTATCGATCAGCACGGCCGCGGCACGCGCATCCGGCGCGCGTTGCACCTGCAATACCTTGTTGTTGGCGCACTGGTAATCAATGCGTGTCGGCAGCACCGTCTCGTCCACGCCGGCTCCGACACAGGCAGCTAGAACCATCGTGCCGAGGAGCGTCGCGCAAAGCCGTGTTTTCCGTTTCGGATTCATCTGGAATGTCCTGCGGCAAGCCGCATCAGGGTCGGAACAGCAAAAATATGGGCAGACAAAGTTCTTTAGCCATGTCGTGACCCCGATTATGCGCCGATGCGGTCAACCATCCACGCGGTATTTCTTCAGCTTGCGCGCATCCAGCGTCAGACCGATACCCGGGCCGGCGGGCAGCTGCAGCATGCCGTTCTTAATCACCGGGTCTTCATTGGCCACATGATCCTTGGCGTCGATGAAGCTGGAAAACTCGTGGGCATGCGGGGTGAGGTAGGTGCTGGCGAAATGTGCGGCGGCGACACAGCCGATCTGCATATCGGCCTGGGTGCCGTTGTGCACCGGCGTGTAATACGACTGCGCCAACGCGAGAATCTGCCGTGACCGGGTATAGCCGGTGCGTGCGCACTTGATCACCACTGACCGGATCGCCCCCAGCTTAAGCTCGTGCAACACGTCGTCCGGCGTCATGCAGGAGTCGTCACCGGAAATCGGGATGATGGTGCGCTCGGCGCAAAAGCGTTTGCCGGAGCCGTCACGCGCGGGGATCGGTTCTTCGATCAGCGCGACATTGACCTCTTCAAAATAAGGCGAAGTTTCGAGCAGGTCCTGCGAGGAGTAGCCCTGATTGCAGTCGATGGTGATCTCGTGATCATCTCCGACCAGCTTACGCAAGGCACGCAACAACGTGATGTCGCGCTTTTTGTCGATACCGCATTTGACCTTCCAGGCCTTGAAGCCGTAGCGCTTGATCATGCGCTCGGCCTCGGACAGCATTTCCTTGTTCGAACCCAGCATCAGCCGGCGGTTGACCGGCAGCGCCTTGGGTGTGCCGCCGAGCAGCTCGGCGCAGGTAATGCCCAGATGTTTGGCCTGAGCATCGAAAATCGCCATGTCGATCGCCGATTTGGCCGCCGGGTTGCCGGCGAACTGGTCAAACACCGCCCACACCGCCGTCAGGTCGAATGCATTCAGCCCGGTCAATTTCGGCGCGAGATGATCGCGCACGATGGTGGTGATCGACTGCTGGGTTTCGCCGTAAATCGTCGGCCGCGGCGGCGCATCGGCAATACCCTCGGTGCCGTCGGACAGCGTGACGATGATGATGACGTTGTCGATGTCCTTGATCTCGCCGCGCGCCCATTTGATGGGTTGCAGCAGCGGTACTACGACAGGGATGGCTTCGATTGAACGGATGGTGAGCTGGCTGTCTTTGGATTTCATTTTGCTTCTTCGGTGTGAAAAGAATAGGGATGCACATTGAACAGTCAGGGCAAGCCCGACAGTTCTGCAGGGATATCAGTAGCTCGTCGGCCAGGTGCGCATCAGGTGCTGGCCCACGCCATTGCTCATGCGCATGCGGTGCACATCGAGCATGCGGATCAGCCAGCTGCGGGTATCGCGCGGATCAATGACATCCTGCGCGGTGTAAATCGCTGCCATATCGTAGGGGGAAGTGCCTTTGGACATCCTGGCGACGGCCTCCTTGAATTTCTCAGGCTCTTTTTCCGGATCAACGCCGAATACCACTTTCGCGCCGAAGTCCGGTTTCATGAAGCTGATCTCGGCGGTCAGCCAGCAGGCCAGTTCGTCGGTATTGCCGCCGGCACCCATATTGGATACCGCGAGACCGTAGCTCTTGCGCACGATCACCGAGATTTTCGGCACCGTCACCAGCGTCATCGCATTAAGCCAGTTCATCACCTTGCCGGTGACGCCCTTCTGCTCGCCTTCCATGCCGATCAGGAAACCCGGCTGGTCGACCAGCATGACGATCGGGATGTTGAAGGAATCACAGAGCACGAAGAAGGCCTGCACTTTCTGGCAGGCGTCAGCATCGATCGCGCCGCCTTTGTACAGCGGATTGTTGGCGATGATTCCGACGGATTTTCCATCCAGCCGCGCCAGCGCGGTGACGATGGTTTTACCGAAGCGCGATTTCATCTCGAACATCGAGCCGCGGTCGACAATGCACTGCACCACCTTGCGCATGTCATAGACCTGGTTTGACGATTCCGGGATCAGCTTCATTACATCCTTGATCGCCTCGTCCGAACCCTCCGGCACCGGATATTCCGGTGGCGGCTGCATGTTGTTGCTAGGCAGATAGGACAGGAACTGCTTGATCGCGTCGACTGCCTGCTCGTCGGTATCAACCACCTGATCGACAATGCCGCTGGTTTCCGCATGCACGCGCCAGCCGCCGAGTTCCTCACCGTCGCACTGCTTGCCGGTGGCCATCGAAATCAGCCTCGGGCTGGATACCGCCATGATCGCGCCCTTGCGCATCACGCAGAAATCCGACATTGAGCCATACCACGCCGATGAGCCATAGCAGTGGCCCAATACGCCGGCCGCCCACGGCACTTCGCGCATGCGCTGGTATTCGTAAGGGTCATCTTTGGAACCGATGGAGCCTGCGCCCATCACATCGGGCATCCGTGCACCGGTCGATTCACCGAGGAAGACCAGCGGGATGCCGCGTTTTTTGGCGACCGCCTTCATTTGCTTCAGCTTCTTGATGTTGATCTGCGCGCTGGATGCGCCCTTGACCGTGAAGTCATTGGACACCGCCGCTACTTCGCGACCGTCGATGCGACCATAGCCGGCAACCTTTCCGTCGGCCGGTGTGGTTTCCTTGTCTTCGGGTCTGACGGATACACCGTGCAGGCCGGATTCCAGGAAGGAACCGGCATCAAACAGACGGTCGAGGCGTTCACGGGCATTCAGCACGCCCTGCGCCTTGCGTTCAGCGAGTTTTTCGGGCCCGCCCATCGCCAGCGCCTTTTGTTTGCGCGCATCCAGCTCTTTGATCATTTCTTCGAAAGCCATGGTGTTTCCAGAATTAAAGTTTGACGCCGAGGTCACGCACCAGCTTGCCCCACTGCGCAATGCCCGTGCGCATGGATTCACGCAATTGTTCCGGCGTGCCGCCGGCGGGTTCGGTGCCATCCGCGGCAAACGCCGCCTTGACCTCGGGCTGTGTCAGCACGGCATTGGTATCGCGGTTAACGATCGTGATCACGTTCTGCGGCATTTTTGCCGGTCCCAGCACGGCGAACCAGCTGGCTGCGGAATAACCGGGCAGGCCGGATTCGGCAACCGTCGGCACTTCGGGCAATACCGGAGACCGCTGCGCGGAAGTCACGCCGAGCACACGCAGGCGACCGCTTTTGATTTGCGGCACGGCGGCGGGGAAAGGAGCAAACGCGAGCTGGATCTGACCGCCCATCACATCGGTCACCGCGGGATTGGCGCCCTTATAGGGGATATGCGTCATCTGGATGCCGGCGAGCACCTTGAAATGCTCAGCAAACAGATGGTTCCAGGTGCCGTTGCCGGCGGAACCGTAGTTGAGCTTGCCGGGATTGGCCTTGCCGTAGGCCACCAGTTCACCGACGTTTTTGACCGGCAGTCCAGGGTTCACCACCAGCAATCCCGGTGGTAACGACACCAGAATCACCGGCGCGAGATCTTTCATCGGGTCATAGGGCAGTTTCGGAAACAGGCTGGGGCCGACAAGGATGTTGCCGAATGATGCCAACGCGATGGTGTAACCGTCAGCCGGCGCCTTGGCGAGCATTTCAACGCCCAGCGTACCGCCGGCACCTGCACGGTTGTCGACGACGACCTGCTGCCCCCACTTGTCGGAAAGCTTCTGCGCAATCAGGCGGCCCTGCACATCGGTATTGCCACCGGGCGCAAAGGGCACGATGAAGCGTACCGGGCGTGTCGGATAGTTCTGCGCCGATGCCGGTACTGCGGTGATCAGTGCGACAGCCGCTGCAATCAAAACCCGATACGACATGTTGCTCCTCTCTTCGGCAGACGCTGTATTCGCGTCTTTGTGCGATGAACTCAGTAGCTGGTCGGCCAGTTGCGCAGCAGATGATCGCCGACGCCGTTTTTCATGCCCTTGCGGTGAATCTCCAGCGTGCGGATCAGCCACGCGCGGGTGTCACGCGGATCCAGCACATGCTGTGCCTCGTACAGCTCGGCGAGCCCCCAGGCGGAGGTATCGCGTTCGACTTCGGCCTTGAGTTTGGCAAACTTCTCCGGATCGTCCTGCTGCTTGATGCCGTACAACACATTGACCGATACCGCCGGATCCATGAAGCCGAGGTCCGCCGTCGGCCACACCGCGACTTCATCCGCACCCTTGCCGCCGGCCATATTGATATAGGCCTGACCGTAGTCCTTGCGCATGATTACTGTCAGCTTGGGCACGGTGACCTGCGACAGCGCGTTCATCCAGTTGATGACCTTGCCCGGCATGCCGCGGATTTCTCCTTCAACGCCGATCAGGAAGCCCGGCACATCGACGAGGAATACCAGCGGCACGTTGAAGGAATCGCAGAGCACCATGAAGCTGATGACCTTCTGCACGGCGTCGGCGTCGAGCGCGCCGCCCTTGTACATCGGGTTGTTGGCGATGAAACCGACGCTTTTGCCATCGAGCCGCGCCAGCACCGTCGAGATCGATTTGCCGAAGCGTTCCTTCAGTTCAAACATCGAATCCTTGTCGGCGACGGCGGCGATGATCTTGCGCACGTCGTACACCTTGTTGCGCGATTCCGGCAGGATGTCGAAGATGGTCTTGCAGGCTTCGTCCGAACCGGCCGGCACCGGATACTCGGGCGGCGGCTGCATATTGTGGCTGGGCAGGTAGGACAGGAATTTCTTGATCGCATCCATCGCCTGCTGGTCGGTATCCACCGCCATGTCAGCGAGGCCCGATACACCCGTCAGCAGTTTCCAGCCGCCAAGATCTTCGGCTTCGATCGGTTTGTTGATCGCGATCGAGGTCACGTTGGGACTGGCAATCGCCATGATCGCGCCCTTGCGCATCACCACAAAATCCGACATTGCCGAATACCAGGTCGAGGAGCCATAACACTGGCCGAGCAGCGCCGAACACCACGGCGATTCACGCAGACGCTGATATTCAAACGGATCCTGCGCAATGATCGCGCGGCCGGCTGAACCCATGCGGTCGGGCATACGTGCGCCGGATGATTCACCGAGCATCACCATCGGCATGCCGCGTTTGTTCGCGACCTGCTTCACGTGCTTGATCTTTTTCATATTGATCACGGCGGACGATGCGCCGAGCACGGTGAAATCGTTCGATACCAGCGCAATGTCGCGGCCGTCGATCCTGGCGAAGCCGGCAACCTTACCGTCGGCGGGCGTCTTATGTTTGACCGCAGGCTGGTTGCTGCGCGCGAAACGGCCCGATTCGATGAACGAACCTTCGTCGATCAGATAGTCGATGCGCTCGCGGGCATTGAGATGGCCCTCAGCCTTGCGCTTGGCCAGCTTCTCCGGCCCGCCCATGGCCATGACTTCATCGGTTTTCTGTTTGAATTCTTCGATCAGTTTTTCAAATGCCACGGCGGTTCCTTCGGAAAAAACGGGACGGCGCAAAGTGCGCGGTGTCGAGTGGTCATTCTATGGCAGCACTCCCGGCAAGTCCGTGCAAGTGCCGCTTCGTGGACATGAAAAGTACTTATCGGCCTCAAAGCGAGACCAATCAGACTACCGGTTACTTCAGCATATGTCTCGCAATCACCAGCTGCTGAATCTGGCTGGTGCCTTCATAAAGGCGGAACAGTCGCACATCACGAAACAGCCGCTCCACCGCTGAAGCCTGCATATAACCGGCACCGCCGTGAATCTGTACCGCACGGTCTGCCACGCGGCCGACCATCTCGGCGCAAAACAGCTTGGCGCAGGAGGCTTCCATTGTGATGTTTACTCCTGTGTCTTTTTTGCGCGCCGCTTCGAGCACCATGCTGCGGCCGGCGTAAACCTCAGCCTTGGAGTCAGCGAGCATCGCTTGCACCAGCTGGAACTCGGCCACCGGTTTGCCGAACTGCTTGCGTTCACGGGCGTAGTTCAGTGCCTCGTCGAGCAGGCGCTCGGCGGCGCCGACGCAGACTGCGGCGATATTGAGCCGCGCCTTGTCGAGCACCTTCATCGCCGTCTTGAAACCCATGCCTTCCTGGCCGCCGATGATGTTGGCGGCCGGCACGCGGACATTGTCGAAGATCACGTCAGCGGTATGCGAACCGCGCTGGCCCATCTTGCGGTCGTACGGCCCGACGGTCAGGCCGGGCGTATTGCGCTCGACAATAAAAGCCGACACGCCCTTGGCATCCTTCGAATTCAGATCGGTGCGCGCCATCAGCGTGAAAATATCGGCTTCCGGCGCATTGGTGATATAGCGTTTGCTGCCGTTGATCACGTAAAAATCGCCATCGCGTTTGGCCGTGGTACGCAGCGAACCGGCGTCGGAACCGGCTTCCGGTTCGGTCAGTGCGAATGAGCCGGTAATTTCACCGGCGGCGAGCCGCGGCAGGTATTTTTTCTTCTGTTCTTCGCTGCCGTCGATGACGATGCCCTGCGAACCGATGCCGGTGTTGGTGCCGAAGCGCGAACGGAATACCGGCGAGGCGTAGCACACGGCCATCGATGTCAGCACTTCCTCTTCGGTAGTCAGTCCCAAACCGCCGTATTCCTCCGGAATGGTCAGGCCGAACAGACCGAGGTCGCGCATTGCGGCGACGATATCGGCGGGAATCTCGTCGGTTTCGGTGACTTCGGCTTCACGCGGGATCAGTTTCTCACGGACAAAACGGGTCAGCGTATCGAGCAGGATGTTGAAGGATTCAGGGTCGCGGATCATGACAGGCTCTTCGGTTCATTTCGTGATTCAAAGCAGTAAAACGTGCGGCGACCCGTCTTGCGAGTTTACGCGCCGCCCGTGTCTGCCGGAATGCGGTTATTGCAGTTCGACGTTGGCGTCCTTGATCACCTTCGCCCATTTGGCGATTTCGGTTTTGATCAACTCGGCGAATTGTTCCGGCGTACTGCCGACGGGCTCCGCACCCAGCTCCGAAATGCGTTTGCTGACTTCAGGCAGTTTGAGGATGCGCGCGCTTTCCGCTGACAGCTGATCCACCACCGCCTTTGGCGTTTTCGCCGGTGCGAGCAGGCCGAACCAGGAACCGGAGTCGTAACCGGGGACACCGGCTTCGGCGATGGTCGGCAGGTCGGGTACTGCCGCAGAGCGTTTGGTGGTGCTGACGGCCAGCGCGCGGATCTTTCCGGCTTTCACCTGCGGCAGGTAGGGCGGCATGTTGTCGATGGTGACGGCAATCTGCCCGCCCATGACGTCGGCGAGGACGCCGGCACTGCCTTTGTAGGGAATGTGCACGATGGTGGAGCCGGTCATGCTCTTGAACAGCTCCATCGACAGGTGAGCGGTACTGCCGTTGCCGGGCGAACCGTAGGACAGCTTGCCCGGATTGGCTTTTACATGCGCCAGGAATTCGCGGACGTTTTTGACCGGCAGCGCGTTGTTGACGACCATGATGTTGGGCACCATCGCCGACAGGCTCACCGGCGCAAAGTCATTCACCGGATGCCAGCCCAGCTTGCGGTAGAGGCTGACGTTGATGCCATGCGTCCCTGCCGTGCCCATCACCAGCGTATGGCCGTCGGGATTGGCGCGGGCTGCGACTTCGGTCCCGATATTGCCGGCAGCACCGGGACGGTTGTCGACAATCACCGGCTGGCCCCAGTTCTCGCTCATTTTCTGGCCGATGGCACGCGCCAGAATGTCCGTGGTACCTGCGGGCGTGTAGGCGACGATGATGCGGATCGGTTTGGTTGGAAAGGCGGTGGCGGCGTGCACAGGCAGCGACAGCAGCGATGCAGCCAGTAATGCGACGGGCATCAACGGTTTCATGAGGCTCCTCCTCCGGTTTTTTGTGCGGATGTTTGCGACAGATTACCGCGAAGCGCGGCGGACCAGCGTCAATGTACGCTTGGCGGGGTTAACGCGCACGATGTCACCGGTGCGTATCAGTTGGTAAGGGTCTGCCGACCAGCCTTCGGTAATGGTGATGCCGGCGAATACCGCGCCCTGCACCATCACCGGATTGGTCACGCCGAAGACAAAGGCTTTTGGCGCGATGCCTTTGTGCTGAATGTCATAAAACGCCCAGCCGGCGGCGATGCCGCCCTTGGCGCTGGGTGTGATCAGGATCTTGTCCTTGATGTTGTGACCTTCGAGCGCATGGCCCGGGCGTGAGATCAGACCGCTCCAGCGGTCGAGGTCGTAGCGCGGGGAAAAACCTTCGGTAGAGACCAGCGCCTCGCCTTCGACGATGTTGCCGAATGCGCGATTGACGCGGATGGTCTTGCCGGTTTTCGCAGGCCTGCTCACCGCACATCCTTGCCGGTGCAGGCGATGTCGATGCATTCGCCGGTGCGGCGCAGGATGGTATTGAATTTGTGCGCGCCGATGATATTCGCGAGTTTTGCCGAATTGGTGACAAGGTTGCTCCAGCCTTCGCGCACACGCATCTGCGGCAGATTCTGCAGGATGTAGAAACAGACGCCTTCGAGCACGATCGCGCCGGACTGTTCGATGTCCTGCAGATAACCCAATTCCTTCGCCGCGCTTTTGACGCCGTTGCTGGTGGTGATGAACAGTTGGCTGCCCTTCGCCACTTTGCGGCCCTTCAGCAGTGCGGCCAGCGTTTTCATTTCAAACAGCGACTGCTGCGGACCGGAGAACACCACCAGATTCAGCGGGTTGTTCTGTTTGTCATAACCGGCATACACACTCTCGAGGTCGCGGTTGGTCACCGTCATGACTTCCTTGGGCTTGCGTCCGCCGAAGGCTGCCTTCAGCGTCGGCGCTTCCGGCGTGACGCCGACCATATGGAACATGCCCATCGAACCGTAACTCGCCAGCGCGGCGCCGAGTTGTTTCAGTTCATCGGCAGTGGGCCTGCGTTTGACGCCGGTAAATACCGGCACCGCGTAATAGTCCTGATGTCCCGAGCCGACAATTTTTCCGATCGCACCCCAGTCGGCGAGATCATTCAGATCGGCTTTCAGATTGACCTGGAAAGTACCGCGGCGGTGTTCATCGAGATGAAAGCCGTATTCGGGCACGCGGCCGGTCAGCCCTGCGGCCAGCGCGGCAGGACCCGCTTCAAAATTGGAGCGCGCACCGAACACCGAGTTGGCGTAAATCACCGTGCCGGTATCGCCCCAGGCCACATGTTCGCCGAGGTGCGGCTGGTACAGCGTCTGGTAATTGATGCAGGTGTCGGCGGTAATGACATCCATGCGCCGCAGGCAGGCGATCAGTTCCTTTTCCTTGCGCGCTTCGTTGGCATCCTGCTTGAGATGTTCAACGTGGGCAAAGTCGATGCAGCGCGCATTGGTGGTGGTCGGTTGCCGGCATTTGGCGCCGGACTGCGCGGCCCTTTCGAGAAAGGACTTGCCGGCGTCGCCCATGACTTCAATGTCGCCCATCATGTGCACATTCGACACCGGCACAAACCGTTTCGCGCCGAAAAACTTGCCGACTTCCAGCTGCAGTTGCAGCGCTTCCTGCACCGCGCGGCCCTGCTCGCCGCGCAGCATTTTTTTCTCCTCTGCCGTCAGACGCATCGGGAGAATTAACTATCCGTTTTTAATGATTACTTCGGCCCTGAATCGCTTCAGCGTCGGGCGGCGCGTTTGGCAGTTTTCTTTTTCGCCGCTTTTTTGGCAGGGCCGAAACCTTTTTCGTAATGCGGTCCGGTCATCGTGCCATCCACCGCCATACCGATGATGCCCTGCGACAGATCCTTGATCGCCAGGAAAATGACGTCCTTGTCCTTGGTCGACGAGATCAGGTTGTGCGGGGCATTTGCCGGGATGTAAATCAAGGTGCCGGCAGGGGCGACAACGCGTTTGCCGTTGACCGACCCCACCAGCGTGCCTTGCAGTACATAGTTCAGCTGCTCGTTCTTGTGCGTATGCATCCGCGAGCCGGTGCCGCGTGGCTTGTGGATGTAGCCGACGAGTATGCGTGAACCTTCAACAACACCGCCGTGCGAAGTCGAATAACCGGTGCCCGCGGGCACCTTCTTCAGATTCGCCATGCGGAAATGGTACTGGCCGTTTCCGGCGCGGATGGCGCCAACGGTCTTGGTTTTGGATGCCGTTTTTTTCACGGCTTTTTTTACTGCCTTCTTTGCTGCGGCCATGCTCAACCCCCTCCGGTTGTTCGTTGCGTAATCCCGTACGGATTACAGGTAATCGATTTTTTTCCAGTCTTTCGGCGTGACACTGACTACGCTCTTGCTGTGGCCGGGACGGCGGTCGGCGTAGACACGGCCTTCCTTCATCACCAGCTCGATGTTTTTCTTTTCCTGGAACACGCGAATGTTTTTCAGCGGATCGCCCTTGACGGCAATGATGTCGGCGAGTTTGCCGGCTTCAACGGTGCCCAGCTGTTTGTCGAGCTTGATCGCGCGCGCGGCATTGCGGGTCGCGCTCATGATCGCTTCCATCGGCGTCATGCCGAGGTTGACGTAGATTTCCATCTCGCGGGCGTTGGTGCCCATCTCGGGATCGAAGCCCATGTCGGTGCCGAGCGCGATGTTGACGCCAGCCTTGTGCATTTTCTGGAAGGTCTCGAAGCAGTACGGCTGAAGCGCCTTCATCTTGTTCAGCACGAACTGCGAGGTGCCCTGATCCTTGCGGGTACCGATGGCCTGGTCGGTGCGATGGAGCAGCGTCGGCGTCATCCAGGTGCCCGATTCGGCGATCATGTCGATGGTTTCATCGTCATGGAACACCATGTGTTCAATGGTGTCGGCACCGGCAGCCAGCGCCATGCGCTGGCCGTTGGGCGTGAAGCAGTGCACCGCGGCTGTTTTGTGGAAGGCGTGGGCTTCGTCAACGATGGCGTCGATTTCTTCCTGCGTCATGTTGCGGATGTCCGGCTCTTCCTTGTCGGTACCGCCGCCGCCCGTAGCGCAGGTCTTGACGATGTCGCAACCGGCCAGCAGGTTGGTGCGCGCCAGTTTGCGCAGTTCCCAGGGGCCGTCAGCAGTCTGGAAGCCGTAACGCTGTGCGGCGCGCGGCTGGATCAGGTCAAGGTGCGAACCGGTGATGGTGGTGAAACCGCCGATCAGCATGCGCGGACCTTCAATGACGCCGGCTTCAATCGAATCGCGGATCGCGCACAGATGCGCGGTGAGCAGGCCGCGGCCGGAATTGAGGCCAAGGTCGCGCAGCGTGGTGAAGCCCATGTCGAAACACAGCTGCGCGTGAAACAGGCCGTACATCTGCTGCAGTTCCGGGGTGATCTCCCACTGCGCGACGCGATAGTTGTGGAAGGTCAGGCAGTTGAACATCATCGTGTGCAGATGCACGTCCATCAGACCCGGCAGCAACGTCGATTTGCCGCAGTCGATGATTTCCGCCTTGGCGGGAATCCTGATCTTGCCCTTGCTGCCGACTTCCTTGATACGGCGGCCTTCAACGATGATCACCGGATCCTTGACCGGTTTGCCGCCGTTGCCGTCAATCAGCATGCCGCCCTTGATGACGCGGGTGGCACCTTTGGCTTCGACGGGTTTGAATTCGAACATGCGGGTAAATCCTCCGGAATTGCGGGGCGTCGCAGTGGCGGCGCCGGATCAGCGGGTCATCGGTCGAGACCGAAATGTAAGCGTTTGCAGCGAAGGATGGAAGCTAAATAATCACCCCCGGCTTGTCAAGCCGGAGTCCGGCATGAATCAACGCATTTTTTCCATGGCAGCGAGAAATCGCGCGTAGGCCTGGGGATCGGGTTTGGGCACGCCCCCTGCCGTAGCCATTGAGCGCCAGCGCAGGACATCCAGTGTCGATTCGAGGGCTGCGCGATCCATGCCGCGGGTAATGAACACCAGACGCGAGCGGCGCTCGGCATCCGGCCATTGCGCCAGGGTCACCGGTTCATGGATCAGCGTCTGCACCGCATGCACGGCCACCGGTTCGCCGTCGACATTCAGCAAGCCTTTGACGCGCAGCAATTCGGCACCGCGCAGCGAAGCGATCGCCGTCAGCCAGGCGGTCAATCCGGCTGCGGTAAGCGGTTCATCGAGCAGGATGCTGTAAGAGCGGATGCCGGGATCGTGCGGTGCTGACATAGCGCCGATCGGACTTTGGCCGGCCTCGACCCGGACATATTGTTCTTCACGCAGCCAGCGCTGGAGATCCGCGGCCCGCGATTCCGGCGCGAGCGCCGCGCCGAACAGCGTGGACGCTGAAACAACACCATGGGCAACGTGAAGCACTTCGGCACCGGGATTCAGTACAGCCAAGCGGTCGGTCAAGGACGCCACAGCAGTCGCTTCCGGCAAATCGGTCTTGGTGATCAGCAGACGGTCAGCTAGTGCGGCCTGTTTGACGGACTCCGGCTGGGTCTCGAGTTGCTGCAAGCCATTCACGCCATCAACCAGCGTAATGACGCTGTCGAGCATGTAAGTGGGCGCCAGCTTTTCGTCGGTGACGACGGTCTGCACGATGGGCACCGGATCGGCCAAACCGGTGGTTTCTATCAGCACGCGATCAAACGGCGGCAGATCGCCTTTGCGGCGCTGGGCATCGAGATCGCGCAGCGTGTTGACGAGGTCGCCACGCACCGTACAGCAGATGCAGCCGCTGGCCAGCAGCACTGTATTTTCGTTGGGGGTGGCGATCAGCAGATGGTCGAGTCCGATCTCGCCGAACTCGTTGATGATCACCGCAGCGCCGGCCATTGCAGGGTCCTGCAACAGCCGGTTGAGCAGCGTGGTTTTGCCGCTGCCCAGAAATCCGGTGATGATGGATACGGGCAGCCGCATTTTGAAGTAAGCGCTAACCTATGATATAAGTGTTTGATTTACTTATATTTTTAATCAGCCCTTGGTTTCCAGATCCGCCGTGTAACGACCCAGGCTGGCCAGCCCGTTCATGCGCGAACGGTGCGCCAGCGCCGCTTGCGCCGCCGGCAC
>JBILYA010000281.1:0-3598 GCA_044378065.1 Burkholderiales bacterium
AGAAAATGGCGCGGGCCGAGCGCGACTCCGTACGTCGCCTGATACAGGACCTGCTCGATTTCATGCCTGCTGAAGTCGCCGTTGTCGACAACAACCGGCGTTTCCAGATCCGCAACAACAGCCATCGCAAGAATCACCCGCAAATCAACGACCTCGAGCCGGCGCCGATTACCGCTTCCGACAGCATGGCGCTGCTGTCGGGCCGGGCCATGCAGCGGGAGGAAATGGATGAAGGCCCTGAGGGCCTGCGATATGCGCTGGCCCAGCGTTTCCCGCTGCGCAACCAGACCGGCGAACTATACGGGCACGGCCTGATTCGTACCGACATCACCGAGCTCAAGCGCGCTGAGTTGCAGTTGCGCCAGACCGAGGCCTGGTACCGGGAGATTTTTGAACTGGCGCCGGAAGGCATGCTGATCATCGACGATCACGGTGTGATCCATCTCGCCAACGACGGCGTGAAGGATCTGTTGGGGTACCGGGACGATGAAATGCAGGGCAAGACGGTGGGTGATCTGGTGCCCGAGCATTTTCGCGAGGAGCAGGGCCGGCATTTCAAGGCCTTCCTCAATGCACCGCCGGATTTCCTGCTCAAGCGCGAGGTCATGGCGTTGAATAGTGACGGCGGAATGTTTCCGGTCGAGATCAAGCTCAGGCGACTCCCCAAGCTGCCTGACCGCCCGCAGTTCGTCAGCGTCGCGGTGCGCAGCCTGGTCGCGCAGCGCGAAATGCAGAAAGTTACACGCGAGGCGCGCAAGCTGGCTGAGCAGGCGGCGCGCGCGAAGTCGGACTTCCTGGCCAATATGAGCCACGAGATCCGCACGCCGCTGAACGCCATCATCGGCATGTCCCGGCTGGCGCTGGATCAGTCTTCGAACAGCCGGCAGCGCGATCAGTTGTCCAAGGTTCTGGTTTCAGCGCGTCATCTGCTTGGCGTTGTCGGCGACATCCTGGATGTGTCGAAAATCGAGGCGGGCAAACTGGTGCTGGAGCAGATCGAGTTTGCGCTCGACAAGGTTCTTGCAGATTCTGCCACCATGGTTGCCCAGCAGTGTTCGGCGAAGGGTCTGGAACTGATACTCAACGTCGACCCCGCGATTCCGAGGCGGGTGCTCGGCGATCCGCTGCGCTTGTCCCAGGTCATCGCCAATTACACCAACAATGCGCTCAAATTCACCGAGCACGGGGAAATCGAGATCCGCGCCGAACTGCTGCGTAAGGACGGCGAGGAGATCCTGATCAAGCTCTCTGTGCGTGATACCGGCATCGGCATGACGCACGAACAGATCGCCCGGCTGTTCCAGAGTTTCCAGCAGGCAGACCCCTCCATTTCCCGGCGTTACGGCGGCACCGGTCTGGGGCTTGCGATTTGCAAACGCCTGTCAGCAATGATGGGCGGGGAGGTCGGCGTCGAAAGCGAGATCGGCCATGGCTCGGTATTCTGGTTTACCGCCAAGCTGAAGGTGCCGGAACAATTGTCAGTTCCGGTGCACAAGGCCAATCCGGAGGGCCGCAGAGTGCTGGTCGTCGACGACAACCCGACCGTCAGGCGGGTTCTGTTGCAAATGCTCCGGGGCTTCGGCCTGATTGTCGATGAAGCGCGGTCGGGCATCGATGCCGTCGAGCGTTGTCTCGAGGCGCACCAGCAGGGCTGCCCGTACGATGTCGCCTTCGTCGACATGATGATGGCGGGTATCGACGGTATTGAAGTCATCAAAAGGCTGCACGCACAAGTGCCTTCTCAACCCAGGCTGGTCGCGGTTTCCGGTTTTATGAGCGCGCCCCTGCACAGGCAGGCGGAACTGGCGGGTGCGCAAAGGGTGCTGCAAAAGCCGCTGCATCCCTCGGTGCTGCTGGAAATGGTCACCGAACTGGTCGGTGGCGGGAGCGATCTGTCGGATTCCAACCGTTTGGTTTCCAGAGCCAAGCCCAAGCATTTGAACGGGGTCAGCATCCTGCTGGTCGAGGATAACGTGCTGAATCAGGAGGTGGCTGCTGCTTTCCTGGAGGATTGGGGCTGCAAGGTCAGTCTGGCCGGTGACGGCGCGCAGGCGCTGCACCTTGTCCAGGAAAACAGCTACGACCTGGTGCTGATGGACATGCAGATGCCGCTGATGGACGGGCTGGAAGCAACGCGTGCGATCCGCGCCATCGACCGCCTGTCCCATCTGCCGATTGTTGCAATGACCGCCAATGCCATGCCGCGCGACCGTGAGCGCTGTCTCGAAGCGGGTATGAATGACCATCTATCCAAACCGATTGACCCGGAGCGGCTGCTGAAAGTCATTCTGCAAATGGTGTCGCGCGCACCGCTCCCCGAAAACGAGCCCCAGGCCTTGCCCTTGCCCCGGCCCCGTATCGAAATCGAGGGGATCGACACCGATTCCGGCATGAGCCGCGTCCTGCATAATGCGGAGCTGTATCAGTCGATGCTCAGACGGTTCGTTGAACATGCCGGCGAGTTTGCGGTGGCTTCAGAAAAAGCGCTTCACCAACAGGACTGGCCGGTTCTGGAGCGGCTGGCGCATACCCTGAAAAGCACGTCGTTACTGCTCGGCGCGGGCGAGGTCAGTCATGCGGCGGTCAGCCTGGAGACCGCTATACACGAGCAAGCCGGTGCCGACCGGATCGGAGAACTGACGCTGACAGCCCGTGATGCCGTCCACGAGGCTGCTGCGGCCATCCGCGCCTGGCTCGATCAGCATCGTGTGGGCGCCGTCGAAATTGAACCGCATGGCGGCGGCGGCGCGCAACTTGTCCAGGAATTGCGCGAGTACCTGCTGCATGATGACGCGAGGACCCTGCGGCTTTGCCGTGACAACGGCGCAGCGCTTGCCGCCGTCCTCGGAGTGCGATTTGAAGCGGTCAAGACTGCAGTCGAACGTTTTGATTTTGTCAGGGCTCTGGACCTGCTGGACGAGCAGCAGGCGGACCTTGTTGATGTTTTGAATGACAAGAATGAAGAAAGACCCAAGGCTGAATCATGATTGAAAATCTTATCCACACCAACCCGGGCGCCACGCTGATCCTTGTTGTTGATGACAGTCCGGATTCGCTGGAACTGATCAGCAGCGAGTTGATGAAATACTACGAAGTGCATGTGGCGACCGATGGTATGCGCTGTCTCGAGCTGGCGCGCCGTGTGCGGCGGCCGGATCTGATCCTGCTCGATGTGATGATGCCCGGCATGGACGGCTACGAAGTCTGCCGCAGGCTGAAGGCCAATCCGGATACCGCAGACATTCCGGTGCTGTTTCTCAGCGGCAGGACCGCGGCAGAGGACGAGCGTATCGGTCTGGAGATCGGTGCGGAGGACTATCTGGCCAAGCCGGTCAACCCGGCGGTCATGCTGGCCCGCGTACGGGCGCACCTGCGGTTGAAGGCGGCGGCAGACTATCTGCGTGACCAGAATTCGTTTCTGGAACGTGAAGTCGCAAGGCGGGTGCGCGAACTCTCGGTAGTCCAGGACATCACGATTTACGCCATGGCGACGCTGGCTGAAACCCGGGATAACGAAACCGGAAACCACATTCGCCGCACCCAGAACTATGTCATTACACTGGCCACCAAGCTGGCCGAGAACTCGAAGTACGCCGTG
>JBILYA010000282.1:0-3597 GCA_044378065.1 Burkholderiales bacterium
CGGCATGGAGACAGTGCAGCTCGGCGTCGGTTACAAGATGAGCGGTGTTGCCCGTGACATCCTGCCGTTCGGCGCGGAACTGCTCGCCGAATGCCAGCCGGTCTACGAAGAAATGCCGGGCTGGCGGGACAGCACGGTCGGCATCACCCGTTTTGATGACCTGCCGCAGGCAGCACGCAATTACCTGAAGCGTATGGAAGAGGTTTGTGCCGTACCGATCGACATCGTGTCGACCGGCGCCGACCGTGAACACACCATCGTGCGCAGAAATCCGTTTGACTGAATAAAAAAAGGGCGCTGTGCAAAAACACAGCGCCCTTTTAACTTGCGGTCAAACTTAAGTCCTGGTGTTACCTGACTTTGGTTCAACATGATACTGGTGCCCAGAAGAGGACTCGAACCTCCACGGTGTTACCCGCCAGTACCTGAAACTGGTGCGTCTACCAATTCCGCCATCTGGGCAATGAGGGCGCGATTTTAGCCCATGAAAGCTGATAGTTCAAATGAAAAAACAGAAAAAATCCAAAGCCGGCAGCCCTAAAGGGTCACGCCGCGAAAACGATCCCCACCACGAGCGCGAGGCGGGGTTATACGAACATCCCGTACCCAGTCGCGAGCTGATCCTTGAGGTCATGGTCGAAGCCGGCGTACCGCTGGAAGAAGCCGATCTCGCGCGGGAGCTCGACATCCGCAAGCGGGAACGCGAAGCCTTCGGCCGGCGCATCGCGGCAATGGAGCGCGATGGTCAGATCATGCGCAACCGACGCGGTGATCTTTGTATTGCCGACAAACTCGATCTCGTTAAAGGCCGCGTGCTGGGCCACAAGGACGGTTTTGGTTTCCTGGTCCGTGACGACGGTGGTCAGGATCTGTTCCTCGGTTCCGGTGAGATGCAGAAGGTGCTGCACGGTGACCGCGTGATGGCCCGCATCGCCGGCATGGACCGGCGTGGACGTCCCGAAGGCAAGATTGTCGAAGTGCTGGAGCACGGCCAGACGCGTTTTGTCGGCCGCCTGCATGTCGAGCACGGTGTGAGTTTTGTCGCTGCCGAAGACAAGCGCATCAGCCAGGATTTTGTCATCCCGGCAGGTGAGTCCGGCAAGGCCAAGGCAGGGCAGGTGGTGACGGTTGAAATCATTTCGCAGCCGGGCAGCAAATCCAAACCCCTCGGTCGTGTTGTCGAAGTGCTGGGCAACTATGCCGATCCCGGCATGGAAATCGAAATTGCCCTGCGCAAGCACACGCTGCCGTGGATATTCCCCAAGGAAGCGGAGACGATTGCCGCCAAGCTGCCCAAGGGTGTGCGCAGTACCGATCACAAAAGCCGTATTGATCTGCGCGATCTGCCGCTCGTGACCATCGATGGCGAAACCGCACGCGATTTTGACGATGCGGTATTTGCCGAGCCGGTTGGCAGCGGTTTCCGTCTGGTGGTGGCGATCGCCGACGTCAGTCATTACGTCAAGCCGGGCGATGCGCTGGATGTCGAGGCGCGCAGCCGCGGCAACTCGGTGTATTTCCCGCGCCGGGTAATTCCGATGCTGCCCGAGGCACTTTCCAACGGGCTGTGCTCGATTAATCCCGACGTTGAACGTCTGGCAATGGTCTGCGACATGCAGATCGACAGCCACGGTCATGTCAAAGGCTACAAGTTTTATCAGGCCGTGATGCTGTCGCATGCGCGATTCACCTATACCGAGGTCGCCGCCATTCTCGCGGATGCGCGCGGTCCTGAGGCCCGCCGGCGCAAGGCGCTGGTGCCGCATCTGCAGACTTTGTACAAGCTCTATCACCAGCTGGCGAAGGCGCGGGCCAAGCGCGGCGCCATCGATTTCGAAACCATCGAAACGCAGATGATTTTTGATGACAAGGGCAAGATTGAAAAAATCGTCCCGGTCATCCGCAACGACGCGCATCGCCTGATCGAGGAGTGCATGCTGGCGGCCAACGTCTGCACCTCGGATTTCCTGCGAGAACGCGGCCATCCGGTACTGTATCGCGTGCACGAAGGCCCGACGCCGGAGAAACTCGCAGCACTACGTGATTTCCTCAAGGGTTTTGGTTTGCAGTTGCCGGGCGGCGAAAAGCCGCACGCTTCCGATTACGCCAAGCTGCTGTCAAAAGTGAAGGGGCGTCCTGACGAACAGTTGCTGCAGACTGTGATGCTGCGTTCGCTGAAGCAGGCGGTTTACACCCCGAAAAACGCCGGCCACTTCGGACTGGCTTATGAGTCGTACACCCATTTCACCTCGCCGATCCGCCGTTATCCCGATCTGCTGGTGCATCGCGCGATCAAGGCCGTGCTGATCGGCGGCAGCTACGAACCGGGCGACTGGCATGAGCTGGGCGCACAGTGCTCGATGACCGAGCGACGTGCCGATGAAGCCACGCGCGATGTCACGGCCTGGCTGAAGTGCTACTACATGCGCGACCGTGTCGGCGAAACCTTCATGGGCAGCATTGCCGGTGTTGCCTCCTTCGGTGCCTTTGTGGCGCTGGATGATGTCTATGTCGAAGGGCTGGTGCACATCTCCGACCTCGGCAAGGATTATTTCCAGTACGATGCGGCCCGCCATGAGTTGCTTGGCGAGCGCACCAAACAGCGTTATCGCCTCGGCGACCGGTTGCGGGTGAAAATCGCCAAAGTCGATCTCGGTGCTTCGCGGATCGATTTCGTGTTGGCATAAATTATTCAATAAAAACATTTAGTTATAATAATTCGTCATGAGCGACCTGCACCTGATCCACGGTTTTCACGCCGTAACCAGCCGCCTGCGCCAGCGCGAAGGCGCAGTGAAAGAGATTTATTTCGACAGTGCACGCCACGACCGGCGCGGCAAGGAGCTGCTGGCGCTGGCCGAAACCCGCGGTGTGCGCGTGATCATGGTCGATGCCAAACGCCTCGACGGCATGACCGGTAACCAGCGTCATCAGGGCGTTGCTGCCCGTGTCGAGGCGGTGAAGATGCCGACCCACATCGACGATGTCCTCGATGAACTGAGCGAACCGCCGCTGCTGCTGATCCTCGACGGTGTCACTGATCCGCATAACCTCGGCGCCTGCCTGCGCGTTGCCGATGGCATGGGCGCGCACGCCGTCATTGCGCCCAAGGACCATGCCGTCGGGCTCAACGCGACGGTGGCCAAGGTCGCCAGCGGTGCCGCCGACTCGGTGCCTTACATCATGGTCACCAACCTCGCACGCACCATGCGCGAGCTCAAGGATCGTGGCGTCTGGCTGGTCGGCGCCGACGAGCGTGCTGACAAGGATCTCTACGGCATCAAACTCAACGGCCCGCTGGGCTGGGTGCTCGGCGCGGAAGGTGAAGGTATGCGCCGGTTGACCCGCGAAACCTGCGACGAACTGGCGCGCATTCCCATGCTCGGCAGTGTCGAAAGTCTCAATGTCTCAGTATCGGCGGGCATCTGCCTGGCCGAAGCACGCCGCCAGCGCCGCTGAGCGGATAATTCCGCACCGAAATGACCCCGGGGACTCGCTAAAACCCGGAGATTTGCCCTGTGATGGGGCGGACGTGCGAATTATCACAATTGCACGCAAAAAATCACCAATCCCCTTAGCATTTGATGGGATTTACCA
>JBILYA010000283.1:0-3596 GCA_044378065.1 Burkholderiales bacterium
CGCCTTCAGGCCGCCACCGCCGGGCATGTTCACCAGCCGCACCTCCTTGGCGCCGATATGTTTTTCAAGGTATGGCGCGAGCATGCGCGCAAAGCGCGTATGCCCGCCGGCCGGGCTGCCGGCGATATTGATGATGAGGGTTTTGCCCTTGTAATAATCGGACGCCTGCGCAGAGGCGCGCAGCGGCATGCCCATCACCACCGGCGTCATCGCGCCGGCCAGCAACAACTTCCTGCGATTGGTCTTCATCGTTTCCTCTTCGTCAATGTTCGATCAGGACATCCAACCCGCAAGCAGCCCGTGATAGGGCTGCATCTCCAACGCCACAACAAACAGCAGATAAACCGAAAGCGTTAATACGGCGGAATAAGTGAGGCCCCGCACTGCCGTGCAATATCGGGTCAGGATCAGGTAAGCCGCCGTAAAAACAAATACGGTCGGAAAAATTCCTACCGTAAAAATCATGCCCACCAGCAACGCAACAATCAGGTAGGCGCCCGCCTCGCCCCACTGCCCCAACTGCTCTTCGGTACGCTCGGTGCGGGGTTGCCCTTCGGCGGACGCCGTGAGGACGCTGGTATCCACATGAATCAACTCGGCCGCCTTCTCGTCCTCACGGCCGAAGTTGTGCTGGATGATCTGCACCACCACAAGAAAGATACCGAACGACGCCAGCGGGAGGGGAATCATACGCGCCCGCGGGCCATAGTCCTGGCACAGATACAGCACCAGGCCGAACAGGCCGATCAGCAGTGCGGATACCAGGTTTTCCTGCGCATGCCGGCTCATGCCACACCTCCAGCCCGCAGCACGGCGCGTTTGCGGCGCCGTTCGCGCCAGAGCGGCAATCCCGCAGTGACCACGATGAAGATCAGCATGGCCAGCGCGATGGGCCGATCCATCAGGAAGTCGGTGCCATAAAGATTGATTGAAATATGCAGATTGCGCTCAATCATCACAGCAAGCACCATGCCGATTACAAAATTGGCGCGTGAATAACGGTATTTGTCCATCAGATAACCGACAACACCGAACACGGCCGCAACCACGACATCCTCGATACGGCCTCGTGTCGCATAGGCGCCGACAAAACACACCGAGAGCACCATCGGCACCATGAGATTGGCCTGCAACGACGGCAGGCGCGCCAGCCACGGCGTAATGGCGAGCCCGATAATGGTCACCGCGATGTTGGCCAGCACGATGATCCACACCATGCTGAACACGACGTCCAGGTTTTTGGTCAGCATTTCCGGACCGGGCACGATGCCCAGACCGATAAAGGCCACCAGCAGTATGGCCATGCTTTCACCGCCGGGTATGCCGAAAGCCAGTGTCGGCATCAGCCCGCCGCCTTCATTGGCGCCCATCGTTGCATCGGGGGCAATCACCCCCTCAACCGCACCTTTGCCGAACCGTTCCGGTGTTTTCGAGGTCTGCGCCGCCTGCGCGTAGGCGGCAAGACCGGCAACACTGGCACCCACGCCGGGCAGAACGCCGATCCATAATCCGAGCAGACTGGAGCGCACCACCAGCCACCAGTGGCGGAAAGCATCGCAGATGCCCTGCCACACCGTGCTGTCTTCGCGCACCAGTGATCGATCGATGATCGGTGTGCCGCGGATCGACATTTTCATCATCTCGGAAACGGCGAACAGGCCGATCATGGCCACCGGAAATGAAATACCGTCCATGAGAAATTCACTGCCGAGGGTGAAACGCGGCGTCGCCGTCACCACATCCAGACCGATAAAAGCCACCAGCACACCAAGCACGCTGGCCGTCATGCCCTTCATCAGCGAGCCTTCGCTGAAGGTCGCAATCACCGTCAATCCCCACAGCGCCATCATCAGGTATTCGCTGGGGCCCAGAGCCAGAATCACCGGGCGGATCAGCGGAATGCATAAAGCGAGGAATACCGCACCGATGATGCCGCCGAGCAGAGCCCCCGTCGCCGACGCCGCGAGCGCGCGCTTGGCCTTGCCCTGTTTGGTCATCGGATAACCATCGAAACAGAGCGCCAGCCCCTTCGCCGAACCGGGCACGCTGAACAGGATGCTGGTCACCGAGTCGCCCCAGATCGTCGCGATGTGTGCGCCCAGCAGCAAAGCCAGTGTCGCCGCGGTTTCAAAACCATAGGTAAAGGGCAACAGCAGCGCCATCGCCACCACACCACCCAGACCGGGGAGGATGCCGATGACCAGGCCATACACCACGCCCAGCGACAGGAACAGCAAAGCTTGCGGCGTCAGCAGCGCGAACAGGCCAGCGGAAATGGCATCAATCATGCGCACGCTCCGCTGCATACACATACCGTGAGTTTTGAACAGTCGCTATGACCCAAAATCGCTCCTCCGATGAATGCGGCCACCGCGCTGCATTGACATCGCAGTCTTTCGGCAACCGTGGCGGCACTTTACCGCAATCCGTCGGGATGCGGCCAGCACCGGCGCAACCGGCTCAAGGCAGCACTAAATCAGTGCGCCCTGACGGACTGCCTGCAGGTCACAGCATGACCGGTCGATTGCCGAGTTCGTCCACATTGTCGGACGCGCCGGGGAAATGAATGGCGAGCAGGCCGGTAATGCGGCGTATGCCTTCGAGCAGACCGGCTTCGAACTGCCCGGCACGGAAAGATTGCTCGATCGTCACGCAAATCGACTCCCATTGGTCCTGGGGCACGCGTGCGCTGATGCCGCGGTCGGCGACGATTTCGATATTGCGATCCGCCCAGTTGATGTAGAGCAGGACGCCGCTGTTTTCCGCGGTATCCCAGACCCGCAGCTGCGAGAACACCTCCTCCGCCCTTGCCCGGGGACTTTGGCCGCGCCACAGGGCTTCGATTTCCAGACCGGCCTCCACCGCGACACAAAGCTCGCCACGATGCGTCCGTTCACTATCCCTGACAGCCTCTTCGACACGACGCATCACCGCCGGCGGAAACGTCTGTCGCGCAAACCATGGCGGCAACAGGACATGCCTGAAAAAACGTTTGATATTCATGTCACCAGCTCCCCGATGCGCCGCCGCCACCGGAACTGCCGCCGCCACCGCTGAATCCGCCACCGCCTCCGCCGCCGAAGCCGCCACCGCCGAAATCACTGCCGGATGACCAGGAACCGCCACTGCTGCCCCATGATCGCCCCGTAGAACCTCCCACCATTGCAATGACAAAAATGACCACGCCGGCAATCAGCCCGACAATCAAGCTGGAGAACATCATGCCCAAACCCGCCCCGACCGCGAGGCTGATCAGGCCGGCGGCAGGAACACGCCCGGTCAAAGGCTGCAATATCCGCGTCAGCGGGTTGGCAAAAATGAACGCGGCAAACAGCAGCATCGGATCAAACGGCAGCGGTGATGAGTTGGACGGCGACTGCTGCGCCGGTGGCGGCAAAGGTTCGCCTCCGGCCACACGCAAAATGCGCGAAACCCCGGCATCAATGCCCGCGGCAAAATCGCCGTGCTTAAGATGCGGCACGATGTCTTCACTGATGATGCGTTTTGCGGTCGCATCATTCAGCGCGCCTTCCAGACCATATCCGACCTCGATACGAAGCTTGCGGTCATTCTTGGCGATGATCAGCAGCACACCG
>JBILYA010000284.1:0-3588 GCA_044378065.1 Burkholderiales bacterium
GGCAACGGTCAGTATGTCGCGCTCGACTTCGGCATCATGGGCACGCTGACCGAGACCGACAAACGATACCTCGCGCGTAATTTCATCGCCTTCTTTCGTCGCGACTACCGCCGCGTCGCTGAAGTCCATGTCGAATCCGGCTGGGCACCGCCGGGCACCCGGGTCGATGAATTCGAAACCGCGATCCGCGCGGTATGCGAACCGATATTCGACAAACCGCTGAAGGACATTTCTTTCGGCAAGATACTGCTGCGCCTGTTCCAGACCTCTCGCCGCTTCAACATCGAAATCCAGCCGCAGCTGGTGCTGCTGCAGAAAACCCTGCTCAATGTCGAAGGCCTGGGGCGCGACCTCGACCCCGACCTCGACCTGTGGCAGACCGCAAAGCCCTTCCTCGAGCGCTGGATGTCAGAACAGATCGGCTGGCGCGGCCTGGCGCGGCGGATCGGCGAGGAGCTGCCGTTTTGGAGCGAATTGCTGCCGCAGCTGCCGCGGCTGACCGAGCAGTTTCTGGCGCGTGACCCTGAAGCCGCGTTGCGATCGCATGTCGATGCCCTGCTGAAGCAGCAACGTCGCAACACCTGGCTTCTGGGGATGGCGATCGCCCTGCTCGCCGCGCTGCTGGGCCTGCAGCTGCTGTCGTAATCGCATCGCCCGCGGCTATAATCCATCGGCAAAAGGGGATTTGCGATGCTGCTGTGGTTTGTAATTGCCTATCTGATGGTTTCCGTCGGTATCGGCCTGTGGGCCGCGACCCGCGTCCATAACACCAAGGATTTTGCCGTTGCCGGCCGTTCGCTGCCGCTGCCGATTGTCACCGCGACGGTATTCGCCACCTGGTTCGGCGCTGAAGCGGTATTCGGCGTCTCCGCGCAGTTCGTCAAGGACGGCCTGTCCGGCGTCGTCGCCGATCCTTTCGGCTCCTCGCTGTGTCTGGTCATCGCCGGTCTGTTCTTCGCCAACAAGCTCTACAAGCTGAACATCCTCACCGTCGGCGACTTTTACCGGATGCGCTACAACCGCACGGTCGAAGTGATCACCTCGCTGTGCATCGTCGGTTCCTATCTGGGTTGGGTCTCGGCGCAGATCAAGGCGATGGGGCTGATTTTCAGCGTCATCACCAACGGTGCAGTGAGCCCCGAGCTGGGCATGGTCATCGGCGCCGCCATCGTGCTGACCTACACCACCTTCGGCGGCATGTTCTCGGTCGCCATCCTCGATTTCGTGCAGATGACGGTCAGCATGGGCGGACTGCTGTTCATTGCCTGGACCGTCAGCGGCATGACCGGCGGTGCGGGCGTGGTCATCGAACACGCTTCTCAGGCCGGCAAGTTCGAATTTTTCCCGCCGCCCGATCCGTGGATGTGGCTGACCTTCCTCGGCGCACTGCTGACCATGATGCTGGGCTCGCTGCCGCAGCAGGACGTTTTCCAGCGGGTGACCTCGGCGAAATCCGCCAAAATCGCCATCGCCGGTTCGCTGCTCGGCGCGTCGATCTATTTCTGCTTCACCTTCGTGCCGATGTTCATCGCCTATTCGGCGACGCTGATCGATCCCAAACTGTTCGCCGAGCTGCTGGAAAAGGATTCCCAGCTGATCCTTCCGACACTGGTGCTGCAGCACATGCCGCTGTTCGCGCAGATCCTGTTCTTCGGCGCGGTGCTGTCGGCCATCATGAGCTGCTCATCGGCAACCCTGCTGGCGCCCTCGGTGATGTTCGCGGAAAACATCGTCAAGGGCTACTTCCCCCACATCTCCGACCGCAAGTTCCTGTGGATCATGCGCGTGACCATCGTTTGTTTTGCCGCGATCATCCTGGTGTTCGCGCTCAACTCTGAACTGTCGATTTTCCACATGGTCGAGTCCGCCTACAAAATCACGCTGGCCGGCGCCTTTATCCCGCTGGTGGTCGGCGCATTCTGGAAGCGTGCGACGACCCAGGGCGCACTGGCGGCGACGCTGGGCGGACTGATCTCGTGGATACTCGTCGAACTGCTGGTGGGTGAAGCCAGCCCGATCCCGCCGCAGCTGATCGGCCTGGTCGTTTCAGCGTTCGGCATGCTCATCGGCTCGCTGCTGCCGCAGCGTTACGGCATCGCACCGCATCACGAACATCCGCCCCATCACCACGCACAGCCGCATACTCAATCACCGCCCCATCACGGCTGAGCGCAGCAGGCGCATTGACCGGTTGCTCATGCCGAGGACATCCCTGATCAAAGCGGCGCTGCTGCTGTTGCTCGGCATCAACACTGCCATTTATGCGGCAACCGGCCGCATCAGCGAAACTCTTGAGGCCTTCGCCTGGTTCACCCTGCTGCTGCTGTTCGAGCTGGAGAACCGTGAACCGGTATGGGCGCGGCACCGGCGAATCACGCTGGCACTCGACGGACTTCGCCTGCTGGCCACCACCGCCATCGTCTGGGCAGCAACGGCCTTTATCGAAGAAGGTGAATGGCTGGATGCCGCCAACGCCTGGCTCTGGATCGGCGTGGTGCTCCTGCTCGAACTCGAAATCCGCGCCCCGGACCGGATGGCTCGTTGGCGGCGCACCACTGTTGCCGTGGCGATCCTGCTCTACACCGCACTGACGGCGGTTGCCGCGGCATGGTGGCTGCAGGGTGAGTGGCTGGACGGTTACGACGCGGTGTTATGGATCGCCGCATTTGTCTTGCTGGAAATGGATTTGCTGGGCCGCCTTCCCGGCGGCTCCCGACACGCCCCGAAACGGCGTTAATAACTAACTGTTTTTATTGATTATTTATAAGCGGCGCGGAAGGCGTCCGCAAACTGCGCCAGATCCTGCTGCGGCAGATGGTTGATGCCGGCTGCCGCCTGTCGGCCGCCGCCGGTGGCAAACGCCGAACACAGCGTCTCAGCCCCCACCGGATTGCTGCGTGGCGCACGCACGCTGACCACATAACCATCGGCCTTGGTCACCAGCACGGCATGCGCCCGCTGCGGTTCCGCCTGCGCCAAGCGGTTGCCGAACACGCCGTTGACCCGCCGGCTCCACGCCGCATCCGGCAACACATACAGGGCGGCGGCATCATTGGCGAATTCAGGCCGCAGGTCTTCGGCGCGCGCCAGATCCTCAGCGCCGGCCTGCTTCAATACCTCGAACACCGGTTCATCAAAAATGAAATGCCGCGGATCGCGATACGGCGCGATCAGCTGATACAGATCCGCCGGATGGTAGTGCAGATCGTCGATGCTCTCGCCATAGGCGTTGTAGTTGATGGCTTCACCCAGCTCATGCAGTCGTGCGAGCTCGGTGTGATCGAGTTCCAGCGGCTGCGCGGCTCGGATTGCCGATTCGACCAGGTTGTCACCGAACGCGGCCACCACAGCCCACAGCCGGTGCCGCCCGGCGAGATGGCTGTCGACGATCAGGCTGGTGCAGATATCGGGGGCGGTATCGATGTGCGCACGAAATGCCGGGTGCTGCGGCAATTCGCCGGCGGCATGATGGTCGAAATATTCGATGCTCGCGCCCAGCTGCAATGCCCGCGCCACCGCGGCGGCGTTGCTGCGAAGCGAAATATCAAGGACGGTCAGGCTGTCACCCGCCTGCGCATCGAGGCGCGC